>NZ_JBHFNU010000022.1:0-12021 GCF_041929145.1 Aerosakkonema sp. BLCC-F183
CCGGCGAGACGCCTGCGCTACTAGGCGAGACGCCTGCGCTACTAGGCGAGACGCCTGCGCTACTAGGCGAGACGCCTGCGCTACTAGGCGAGACGCCTGCGCTACTAGGCGAGACGCCTGCGCTACCAGGCGCAACTTGAAACACTTGCTGAATCTGCCAGAGATCCGCTTTGAGGCGTTGCAAAAACTGCGCTGTTGTTTCCACCCAAAAATCCACTGCTGTTGCCATTAATCTCGCCAAAACTGGGTAATTTTGGAAAAATGTCAATAATCCATCCGCCAAAATTTTTTCCATAAAATCTTCATATTCTGCCTTAAATTGCGTCTTGTCAGGAGTGGATTTTCCCAGTATGTTTAGTAAGTTAAGTAAATTTTTTCCCACGGTACGGTCACGGGATAATTCATATTCCAGGGTTTTGCCGCAGATATTTAAGAGTTTGTAAAGTAAGCTGATTTCTAAGGTCAGATATGCTGAATTAGAAAGTACTTCTAATGGTAAGCAATCTACGTGTAATGACGGAGAATCGAGACGATTTAATAATTTTTGTCGCGCTACAGAGACGGCTGGTAAAAGCACTTCTGCAAAAGGTAATTGAATTTCTTTATTTATAAAAATTAACAAATTTGCCTCATTACCCAGGCTCTGTCTGGGAAAAGATAGATCGTTAGCAAAAGAATAGGTGGTTTGGATTATTTCTCGCAAAGTGTCTGCCCATGCAGGCAAAGCTTGGGAATCAACAACAGGAAGCGATCGCACTACAGAGCCAGCTTGTATAATATTTAACTCATCCCAGTCAAGGCGTTTGTAAAATTTTTCCCAGTTGCCTTGGCTAACTACCTGGCACCAACGATTCAAGCGGTTATCGTTCAGTTGTGGTTCGATCGCCTCAGCAGAGTTTGTTTTGAGTAAATCAACACATAACCGTTCTGATAAAGAACTGGCTTGGGCAACGATCTGCATTAGATACGAGTGAGTTACTATCATTTATCTTTGGAGAAAAGTTAAGATCGCAAATTTACCAACTTATTAAATTGCAGTAAAACTGCTTGCACCAATGGTGTAAATTGGTAATGCCAATCTATCACAGAGTTTAAAGATATCTATCTAAAGATAGTGACATCAAAAAAAAGTGATAGTATATATGGTAGGCACATCAGCCTGGGGGATTGCATCTATTGAAGCAACAAATATGCAGCGTAATTTCCGCTCAATCAAAACGAGCATAATTTTCTACTAAGTCCCTCTAATATGGTTGTAGCTAAATCTGTTAATCGGTTGGGGAGCATTGTTAGAGTGCTATCTCCAGCATTGCTAATTTTCACTAGCTTATCGCCGCAGCTTTTGGCGCAAATGCCTTCTGAGTGGAAAGTCAGTCTAGAATTTCCGCCTGCGGACGATCGAGGCGCACCCGAACGAAGTGCCGGCGGAGGAACTCGCGGCCCTTCGTGTGTCGAGTCGGGTGTTTTACCTGTAACGGCTTTGATGCCTACACGGGATAATGTGGGGACAACAGCTAGTACAAATCCAACGCTTTTTTTCTATGTCCCTAAAACCATAGCCAAGTCCGCAGAATTTGTGGTAGTTGACGAACAAGGCAAAGAAGTTTACCTCAGCAGTTTTCCACTAGCCGCGACAGGTGGCATAGTTAAAGTAAACATCCCTCAAAGTGCATCTCTGCAAGTTGGCAAAGATTTTGTGTGGCAGTTTGCCCTGATTTGCGATGGGTCAGACCGCAGCAAAGATCAATTTGTCCGGGGCACAATTCGACCGATTGAATTGAGTTCGGATCTCAAGCAAAAGCTACAGCAGGCTTCTTCACCTCTGGAACAGGCAAAGTTGTTTGCAGAGGCTAGGATTTGGAACGAAACTCTGGCTATTGTCGTCGAGCTGCGTAAGACTTATCCTACGGAATGGGAACAGCTGTTAAAATCAGTTGGTTTGGAGGCTTTAGCCGCCGAACCGATCGTCGATTCCTCGACGGCAGAGAAGAGTCAATTAGTAATAGGTAATAATTAATTGCCTCTCGGTAAACAGGGTGTTTTTCGTCAGCGACCACTAGGTACTACCTATTACGATGGTTTGATGTGGGACAATTTAAAAA
The DNA here is from genome assembly GCF_041929145.1 of Aerosakkonema sp. BLCC-F183. Lineage (NCBI taxonomy): Bacteria > Bacillati > Cyanobacteriota > Cyanophyceae > Aerosakkonematales > Aerosakkonemataceae > Aerosakkonema > Aerosakkonema sp. BLCC-F183. The sequence continues at coordinate 2,103 of NZ_JBHFNU010000022.1, forward strand.
TTTTTTTTGGCAATGGCGGGGTGTGTGGATTACTACTCCCTTAGTGGCGGTGTTGGTAATCATATTGCGTTTAGTGGGTTTATTGCAGTCGTGGGAGTGGGCTGCATTCGATCGATATATGCAGCTGCGACCTCAGACAAAGGTAGATGACCGGATTGCGATCGTCGGAATTGATGAATTGGACATCGAAAACCTTGGCACGGGGAACATTCCAGATATTGTTTATGCCCGATTGCTGGAAAAATTGAAAGCCAGAAAGCCTAGAGCAATTGGTTTAGATATTTATCGCAATTTACCGGAAGAACCGGGTTATAAAGAATTAGTACAGGTGTTTAGATCCACCCCTAATTTAGTCGGTATAGAAAAAGTAGTTGGCAATAAAGCTTGGGAAATAGTCCCCCCACCTCCAGAGTTAAAAGCTAAGCAGCAAGTAGGTGCAAACGACTTGCTGGAAGATGCCGATCGCAAAGTACGGCGCAGCTTTTTGTATGTGCGCGATCGCAATGGCAAAATAGTCTGGAGTTTCGCGACCCATCTAGCTTTACATTATTTGGAAAAGTCAGGAATTGCTCTCAAAAGAATTGCGGGGGGAAAATATCAACTTGGTAGCTCGGTAATTACTCCTTTTGAAGCGAATGATGGCGGTTATGTGCGAGCTGACGATCGCGGTTATCAAATTCTCCTGAATTACCCAAACGGAAACAAGCATTTCAACACAGTTTCTCTGACAGATGTTCTTAGCGATCGACTTCCGCCAGAATGGGGCAAAGACCGCATTATTTTGATTGGGAAAATAGCTGAAAGTGCAAAGGATTCATTCTTTACTCCCTATAGCGGCGGTTTAATCGAGCTGGCAGATCCCATGACAGGGGTCGAAATTCACGCCCAGCTACTCAGTCAGATGATTAGTGCTGCTCTTGACGGTAAGTCTTTCTTTAAAAGTTGGTCAGAAATTTCGGACAATTTATGGATTCTGTGTTGGTCTGGACTAGGTGCTATCTTGACTTGGCGATTGAAAATTAGCACCAGAGTTAAGAGATTTCCTTTCCTAAAAATAGTGACTCCTTTTTTGGCCGCAGGAGTATTGCTCGCTAGTACTTATCTGGCTTTTTTAGGAGGGTGGTGGATACCTGTAGTACCGCCATTGCTGTCCTTCACAGTATCTGCGATCGCCATTCTCTTTTACCTCGCCCACAGCGCCGCAGAAATTCGCAAAACCTTTGGGCGTTACCTCACAGATGAAATTGTCGCCAATTTGTTAGAAAGTCCCGAAGGTTTGAAGCTTGGCGGCGAAAGGCGAAAAATTACTGTTATTGCGTCTGATTTAAGAGGTTTTACCGCTTTGTCGGAGCAACTTTCTCCCGAAGAAGTGGTAAAAATACTCAACATTTATCTGGGATATATGACAGATGTAATTACATACTATCATGGCACAATTGATAAACTCATGGGCGACGGTATTCTGATTCTTTTTGGCGCTCCTACAATCAGAGAAAATGAGGCAGAAAGAGCCGTTGCTTGCGCGATCGCCATGCAGTTAGCAATGCAGTCCGTCAATGAAAAGCTAGCTGCCTTGGGTTATCCAGAAATAGAAATGGGCATTGGCATCAACACAGGTGAAGCCGTAGTGGGAAACATCGGTTCGGAAAAACGCACTGAATATGGTGTGATTGGCAATCAAGTTAATTTAGCTTTTCGGATCGAAACATTTACAGTGGGTGGGCAAATTTTTATTTCCGAATCTACTTTTAACGAAGTTAAATCTATTGTTAGTATAAACGGCGAAAAAGAAATGAAAATGAAAGGTGTTAAAGAACCTATTAGGGTCTACGAAGTTGTTGGGATTGGTGAGCCTTACAATTTATTTTTGCCAAAACAAGAGGAAATCTTGTTACCGCTGCATAAACCGATTGGAATTCAGTATACGATCGTAGAAGGAAAAATTGTTGAAGAAAGTTTATTTAAAGGCAAGTTAGTCAAGCTTTCTGCTAAAGGAGCGGAAGTACAGATTGACAATGTAGAAGAAGGGTTTATTCCCCCTAGTTCGACTAATATTAAACTAAATATTTTAAGCGGAAGATCGACAGAAGTCAGTAAGGATATATATGCAAAAGTTTTAGCAAATTCAGCAGAAAACGGAATATTTTATATCCGGTTTACTGCTAAACCAATCCATATAATTCCATTACTAGAAGTTCTTTCTAAACATAGAAATAAAGTTTAAAATATAGGAATTACACAAATAGCCCCGTTTTCTATAAAATTACTTCGCTATTTTAGCGTAGGTCGGGTTGAAGCAATAAGCTCAACCTACAAGTTAGTATTATATTATAAAAAAAGTAAAAAAAAACCGGGTTTCTAGTCGTTTGGTTCGTAAGTCCTGGAATAATGGTGTTATAGATTGATTGTTTGTTGCTTAAAAGGCTTGCAAGTGTTAAAACCAAATCTGGCTAAAGCACTACACAAACTTAAAGGAAATCAATCCTTCCTGCTGGACGCTCCTGAGAAAGTTTGGGTAGTTCAGTCTGGTACGCTGGCGCTGTTCGCAACTAAAATTGAGGCAAAAGAACCAACTGGCGATCGCCGTTATTTATTCAGCGTCAGTGCAGGCGAAGCGTTGTTCGGCGTTGCATCGCTTCGTAGAGAGAGGGAAGAGGGAGAGGCGGAGAGTGAAGGAAGGCGAGGAGGTTTCCCAGTCAAGAATTGGGAAGATGGTATTTTGGCAGTAACTATTGAAGAAAGCGAACTTTTAGAACTAGATATTGCTGATGTAGCAGCAGAAGTGGCAGCACTCGATCTGGAAATTATTTCTTTGTTGGAAGGTTGGATAGATCGTTTAAGTAAATTAATAGCTGCCTTTGCTATATCATCTGGCGAAAGTAAACTACAGGTTGACGAAGCGGGTAAGAACATATTATCTAACAATTTAGAAAATGCGACCGAATTGCCGCAAAGTTTAGCTTTGTTTCATAGCTACGTGTGGCGGCAATTACAGAAAGCGCAACAACAAAAAGTAGAGGCAGAGTTACAGCAATTTCAGGAATTAGAACAACTAAATCAACAAGTCACAGAGAGTGCATTGGGTTCTTTAGCTTCTACCTTCAAGCGTCAGCAGTCGCATTTTGAGGAGGGAACTCCTTTGTTAGTTGCTGCTGGAGCAGTGGGTAGGGCGATGGGAATAACGATTCGTCCGCCAGTGCGATCGCAAACTTGGTTGCGAAGAGATCCCGTAGAAGAAATTGCCCTAGCTTCCCAAATTCGGATTCGTCGCGTTCTGTTAGCTGGTAAATGGTGGCAAACAGAACATGGCCCATTATTGGCATTTACTCAAGATAAACGCCCAGTTGCTTTGTTAGTCGATCGAAACAAGGGCTATCGTTATCTATTATTTGACCCAGAATTGCGGACTCGGACGCTGGTAAATGATGCGATCGCCAATTCGATCGCACCGGAAGCTTATATGTTTTATCGCCCGTTGCCATCAGCAATTAACAAAGCTTTTGATGTATTCCAGTTCGGAGTTAAAGGTTATGAAATAGATCTTGCCAAAATTATGTTTTTGGGGAGTTTGGGAACTTTGTTAGGAATGGCAACTCCTCAAGCTACAGCAATTTTGATTAACTATGCCATTCCGAATGGCGATCGCTTAGTTTTGTTACAAATAGTGCTGGCGTTGTTAGCCGTATCTTTCGGTCAGACAACCTTAAATTTTTCCCAAGGATTAATTGCTTTAAGAGTTTCCAATGGCATTAATAGCATCTTGCAAACAGCGATTTGGGATAGACTTTTGAGATTGAGTCCCTCGTTAATTCGGCAATTTACAATTGGCGATTTGTTAGTGCGAATTACATCCATCACTCAGATATACGGCATTGTCAGCGGTGCAACACAACGCACTTTATTAAGTGCGTTATTTTCCCTGCTAAATCTGGTTCTGATGTTTGTTTACAGCATCCAACTAACTTTAGTCGCTCTAGCAGTAACATTGTTGGCAGCAATTTTATCTATTGCCTCTAGTTTAATTCTGTTACGCAAAGAGCGAAAACAAGAGCAGCTAGCAGGTGAAATTCAAGGATTAGTCGTGCAACTGATTAACGGCGTGCCCAAGCTGCGAGTAGGAGTAGCTGAACAACGGGCATTTGCAGCTTGGGCGAAAAAGTACAGCGAACAAAATCAACTTACCTGGGAAATTATCACAATTAGCGATATTGTTTCGGTTTTTAACGAGTTACTCTCTTTAGCCAGTTCGATTTTGTTGTATTGGTTTGGATTTGCAGAAATTCAAAGTGCAGCGGCGGGAGAGTCAGGTTTGACGCTGGGAACATTTTTAGCTTTTAATGCTGCTTTTGGCACGTTTTTTGGCGGTGTAACTTCTTTGAGCAATACCCTAACCCAGATTATCCAAATTGCGCCTTTGTGGGAGAGGGCACAACCAATTTTACAAGGAAAATTAGAATCGGATACCCACAAAGCAGATCCGGGTCATCTTCAGGGGCGTGTAGTTTTGGATAAGGTAGTTTTTCGCTACCGGGAAGAAGGGCAGCTAATTTTAGATCGGGTGAGTATTAATGCGGAAGCGGGCGAATTCGTGGCAATTGTTGGCCCTTCAGGTAGCGGTAAATCAACGATTTTTCGATTGTTATTGGGGTTTGAAACTCCCTTAAGCGGAAAGATATATTACGACGGTCAAGATTTAGCCCAATTAGATTTACAAGCACTGCGGCGACAGTTAGGAGTTGTGTTGCAAAATGGTCGCCTTATGCAAGGTTCGATTTTTGATAACATCACTGGCGGTGCGTTAGTGTCGATGAATGAAGTTTGGCAAGCAGCTCGGATGGCAGGATTTGCTAAAGATATCGAGCAAATGCCGATGGGGATGCACACGGTAGTGAGTGAGGGTGGCAGTAATCTTTCTGGGGGTCAACGACAGCGACTGGCGATCGCGCGATCGCTCCTTTTACAGCCTCGCATTATCTTACTCGATGAAGCTACCAGCTTTCTCGATAACAACACTCAACAAATTGTGACTGAAAATTTAGAAAAGTTGAATGTTACCAGAATAGTTATTGCCCACCGTCTCAGTACGATCCGTAATGCCGATCGAATTTACGTAATGGAACAGGGGCGAATAGTCCAGGTGGGTTCTTTTGCGGAACTAATTCAGCAACCTGGCTTATTCGCTAGGCTGGTAGCGCGACAATTAGAGGGATCTTCTCTTCATTGAGATAGCGATCCCGATATATAGCCGGAAGCAGCCGATTGCTGCACAGAAGCTTGATATTCAATGAGAGGCTCTTGGGTAATGTTGTCCAATTTAAGGGAGTGTAATAGCTGTTTCCATTTAGCCTCTACAGCTGAGTCATTAGGATGGGAACGACGTAACTGGGCTAGGCTGGCTATCGCATCGTACCACAGCTGATTATCTGCATAAACGCCAGCCCGCTCTAATGCTCCTAAGTCTCTTAATTTAGTAACTATATCCGGGCTGGCTTGGACTCGTTTAATCCAGCCATTCACGTAAGTATCAGCGCTGCGATCTTTAGGATCGTTAACAATTGCAAAATACCAACGGTAATTTTTCCCGATTTCCAGAGGTTGTATTTCACCGTTGCCAGGAAGTTCTACCCCAAGCACTCCGGAATTGCCATTAGTGCTAAATTTTTTTTGGTAAATTGTATTACCGTCTTCATCATTAAGCACAAATTCTAGCATTTGTGAATTTGACGTTTTAGGAACATAAAAATAAAATGTGGGATTTTCTAGAGTAGTTAATCCCTGGTTATCTTCTGGAACCAGAGCAGTTACTGGCTTTGCGGCGACTAATGTTCCCGACCGAGTGCCACCGCCTACCCGCCGTCCCGGTAAGCCCTCTGCTGAGTCCCCGGAATTTGAATCATTTGCCAGTATCGGCATCGTCAAGCTATTTGAAAAAATTGTCAGTAGTGATGTTAAACAAATGGCGGCAATTATCTTTCTATTAAAGATGACCCTAGACATATTGCTTGGTTCTCAACTTGCGCTATATTTGATACTAGACTTGTTTTGATAATAAACTTGCTTAGCTAAGAACTACCACCGTAATTATTCGTAATTTCAATAATTTAACAAATATATATCTTGCGAAATACGACTTTTGCCAAAAGGATATTTTTCTGATTTTTCCTAGTTTTCAGCTTGGCGCGAAGGCCCCAAGCCGATCGTAGCCGATCGCTCTTTTTAATGATTTCTTCAAGGAGAATCGTAATACTTAGCTATTTTGCTTAACTCACAACATTGAAAATCTGTCTTGAGGGAGATTGTTGCAGGGCAATTAGTATCATAACTTTATAAAAGTACATGATTATACTTAATTTATAGTTGAGAAGTATCCTCAAGTATTACCACATTAGCTTACAAAAGGCTTGTATCCAGCAGATTTAGATGGGAATACTCAGTTAAACGGCTAAAGCCCTATGGAAAGCAATTTTTGTATATTAGAACACATTTAATCGGCAGTAGATCGAAAAATCCGACAGCGAGAATACTGGCTCGCAAAAACATCGCTGACGAGGCAGAGTAGAATTGTCAATAAAGATGCGATCGAAACAAAAGGCTCACTAGACCGATAATTTGCACAATAAAATCAGGATCGCAAGCTCTACCTCCCGTTAATACTATTTAAGTAGTTCACTCTTTTAACGTTTGTGACCGATCGGCTTTCTGAGAAAATACATTCGCTGTTGCTTACAGCCAGAAACCATGAGGCGCTGGGTAAACTTACCCAGATCGTAGCTCTGGTTTGGCAAAAACCTGTTTTGACTGGCAGCTTGCTCATTGCGGGTTTGCTGCTGGGAGTCAGACAACTTGAAGTTTTCCAACCTTTAGAGCTAGTGGAATTCGATCGCGCTACCCAATTCCAACCCGAACTCGAACCAGATCCACGAATTTTAGTCATCGGAATTACAGAGTCAGACTTGCAAGCCCAAAAGCGATCGCCTCTGTCCGATCGAACCGTCGCTACCCTCCTAGCAAAGCTGCAATCCTATCAGCCAAAGGTAATTGGTTTAGATTTGTATCGGGATTTGCCCCAACCACCCGGTCATACAGAACTGTTGAAGCAGTTGCAAGCGCCTAACATCATCGCGATTTCCAAGATGGAGAGTAACGATAGCAGAAATGTGCCACCTCCACCAGGCGTGCCAACAGAACGAATAGGGTTTAATGACTTAGTTCTCGATCCGGATGGAGTAATACGCCGGAATTTAATGTATGCCTATACAAAATCAGATAAATTTTATTCTTTTTCTCTGCGAGTAAGCCTTAGCTATTTAAAAGATAAAAATATTGACTTTAAGGTTGATCGTAACTCGCTCCAGCTAGGTCAAAAAACTTTTTACCGTTTAAAAGCTTATTCTGGTGGATATCAAAACATTGGTGCCCAAGGATATCAAGTGCTGTTGAATTATCGAGGCAGAAAAGTAGCAAGGCAGGTAAATTTAACCCAAGTTTTGAACGGCGCTATCCAAAAAGAGTGGGTGAAAGATAAAGTCGTACTGATCGGCACAACAGCACCGAGCGAAAAAGACCTTTTCTTTACTCCCTACAATGCGATCGACAGACAAGAAGCTGCTATGCCTGGGGTGCTAGTCCACGGTCAAATGGTAAGCCAAATCCTCAGTACCGTCTTAGACGATCGAGCTTTATTTTGGTTCTGGCCTCAGTGGGCAGAAGCTTTATGGATATGGGGTTGGTCGCTAGTAGGAGGAATTTTAGTGTGGCGCTTTCGCCATCCACTATTATTAGCAATAGCTGCAACTGTAGCAGTAGCAGGATTGTTTGCTGTTTGGTTTATCTGCTTTACTCATGCAGTATGGATACCCTTCCTAGTGCCGACACTGGCATTCCTAACAACTGGCGGCACGATCGGAATTTATAAATTATTCTACAATGCTTTTTACGATCCTTTGACGAGTCTACCAAACCGAGATTTATTCTTGAAGCAATTGCAGAAATCAATCGATCGCAGCAAAAGCCAGGTTAATTACTTATTTGCAGTCATCTTCCTGGATCTCGATCAATTCAAAATATTTAATGAAGGTTTGGGACACCAAGTTGGAGACGAAATATTACGTATCATCACCCAAAGGTTAAAGGCTATTCTCCATCCTAAATATCCCGTCGCACGGATTGGAGGAGACGAATTTGCTATTTTGCTAGCAGATATTAGCAATATCGATTTAGTAGCTCTCGTTACTGACAAAATCCAAAAAAAACTGTATTCACCATTGAATTTAAAGGGACAAGAAATATTTATAACTGCTAGCTTTGGTATTGCTTTTAATCAAACCGGTCACAATTATAAACCAGAAGAATTGCTGCGAGATGCCCACACCGCTATGTATCGCGCCAAAGCATTGGGTAAAGCACGCTATGAAGTTTTTTCTGTAGGTATGCGTACCCAAGTTGTCAGCCGCTTGCAGTTAGAAAATGACTTGCGTCGAGCGATTGCTTCTGCAATAGAGGGAAACAGTCAAGAGTTAAGCGTCCACTACCAGCCGATCGTATCTTTAGAAACGGGGAAAATCGCAGGTTTTGAAGCCCTAGTTCGTTGGCAAAATTCTCAAGGCAAATTTATTTCCCCAGTAGAGTTTATTCCCGTAGCGGAAGAAACTGGTTTAATTGTTACCTTGGGTGAGTGGATCGTGGAACAATCTTGCCGCCAGCTGCGTATTTGGCAACAGCAATTTCCCATGCAACCGCTATTGACAGTCAGCGTCAATCTTTCTAGCCAACAGTTTGCTCAACCAGATTTAATAGAAAAAATTGAAAAAATCCTCAAATTAACAGGACTAGACGGTCAGACTTTAAAAATAGAAATTACAGAAAGTATGGCAATGAAAGATGTTGATTCTACGATTGCTAAAATCTTACGTCTAAAAGCTTTAAATCTCAAGTTTAGCATTGATGATTTCGGTACTGGTTACTCATCTTTGAGCTATTTACACCGCTTTCCTGTAGACACATTAAAGGTCGATCGTTCCTTTGTCAGTCGCATGGAAGAAACGGCTGAAGATGCCGCGATCGTTCAAACTATCGTCATGCTCAGTCATATTTTGGGTATGGATGTAATTGCCGAGGGGATAGAAACAGCATCGCAAATGGAAAAACTGCGGATGTTGCAATGCGAATACGGCCAAGGCTATTTCTTTTCTAAACCCTTGCACGCCGAGGCAGCCACCGCTTTGCTTAGCCAATATACTGATTCAGTTTAATGTTTCTTTTATAGCAACCGCCCGTGTTAGGACATTCTTAATTCCTGAAACCCTTGATTCTAGACCCTTCTTCCCCGACGCCCGACGCCCGACGCCCGACGCCCTAGTCCCTAGCTATATCAACAACTCTTACTCCCTGTTTTTCCAACCATGCCAAGGTCTGGTCAGCACGTCTGAGGTTGTTTGCTAAGCGGATGTTGTCTGCTGCTTTCTGAAGTTCTTCAGGCTCTACTTTAAAGACTATTGACAAAAAAAATTATTATTATTTGTATAGGGGCGAAGCATTCGGGCGACAATTTATCGCACAAAACCCAGGTTTTTTTGTCCGTAGGCGATAGCCTGCCGGCAGGCATATGCTTCGCCCTGCCGGGTTCGGCAAGGAATACACATTTAGTTTATTTTGTCAAATACTTTTACTGGACTGTCGCTCCAGTCAAATAAGTATTGTGCAAAACGCTAGCTATTTTAGCTGGGAGCATCACAATGCACAAAAAAATCACACTGCTTTGCCTTGCTTTTATTTTAGGCTGGAGTTCCCCGCGCTGCGGGGAACTCCAGAAGACTAAAACCCTTACCCAGAAATGGATGTAAAGATTATCGTTCGGTCAAGTTGTACCCATGTAATTTAAGCTTTTCTTTATTTTTGAGATGATTAGCTTATGGGATAA
>NZ_JBHFNU010000023.1:0-70327 GCF_041929145.1 Aerosakkonema sp. BLCC-F183
AATCAGTCACAAATACTGTAAATCTATTCACAAAAAGGACGGTTATTCGTATGTGGCATAGACCCTGCCCCCCGTTTCCTCCCGTCGCCAAGCTGGGTACAGCTATGGCGAGGGTCTCCACGGGGGAAGACAGATGAATAAGTGTTTAGAAAGTATAAGAAAAAATTAGATGAGTAACTGGACTGCAAAAGTAAAGGGATTGCTAAATTTGTTTTTGCAATCCACCTGTCCCATATGCCAGCGTCCGACGCCCAAACAATTTTGTCAAGACTGCCACAGGCAACTGGAACGCTGCCAAATGTCCAAACCTGACAAATTTTGGCGCGGAGAACTGCCGATTTTTGCTTGGGGAGTGTACGGCGGGGCGCTCAAAAGGGCGCTCAAAGTACTGAAATACGAAAAAAAACTAGAAATAGCAGAGCCTTTGGGACACTGGCTTGGCGAAGCTTGGCTGAAATCTGCCTTGGCTGGTAGTACAAAACTGACAGTAGTACCTATTCCACTTCATGCAAACAAGCAGCGCCAAAGAGGTTACAATCAGGCAGAGTTACTGGCAGAAAGTTTTTGCGAGGTAGCTGGGTTGCCCATAGAACGATATGGTTTGGAACGGGTGCGGGATACAAAACCACAGTTTGGCTTGTCTGCGGTAGAGCGAAAACAAAATGTGGCCGGGGCGTTTGAATTGGGAAAAGGATTTTCGCAGCGTCGTCCTGCTTCAGCAATTCTGTTGTTAGACGACATTTATACGACTGGAGATACTGCAAGGTCTGCTGCCCATACGCTGCACCAGCATAGAATACGAATCTATGGCATAGCAGCGATCGCTACTCCTGGGCCAAATAATTCCTTCGATCGCACTAAACTGGAAACCTAAGTTAGTTGCAGCTATTCTGAGATGCGACCCAAGCAAATCGCCAAAAATAGATCTAGTCCGGTAAATTAACTTTATAATTGAACAATTTGCTTTTTGCCAAAATATTGCCCTTCATGATGATTAAAGCTTTTACTGCTCGTTTTAGCCCAGCCCTGCTCGTTCCTGCAACCCTGCTGGCAGTTTGCTTAAGTACACTGACAGTTCGGGCTCAAACTCGGTTGTATGACCCTATTTCCTTACCAGCTAATAATGAAATTACCGATTCCCTATCGGACAAGGATATTCCCACGGGGCAGGGCGGCTTTGCCCGCGACTATGTGGTAAATTTGGATGCCGGAGACAACGTGGCGATCGATCTCACATCGGAAAACTTTGACACGATCGTCACCTTGCTAAAAAACGGCGCGACAGTGGCGGAAAATGATGACGGAGCCGACGGCAGCACCAACTCTTTGCTGTTCACTCGCATTAAAGAGAAAGGCGCTTACATTATTAGAGTGCGGGCGTTTGGCGAAACGGCGGGTGGTGAATTTAAGCTGAAAGTAAGGCGCTTGCGAGAGATTTAGCGAATCGGGAAATAGCTTTCATCCCATTCTAGAGTCCGGTGAGGAGACAGAGTAGTAAAGCTTCTGTCCACTCCACGACAGCGCCATAGGTATCGCCGGTATGACCGCCTAATTTGTGATTGAACCACGCACCGGTGAGAACGGCGATCGCACTGCCACCAAAAACCATACCTGCTGCCATCAGCCAGCTGCGCTCATCTACAATAACTAAAAACCCGCTCAGTCCCAGCAGCAGGACAAAACCAGGGATGAGATCGGAAGCTGAAGGGTTGGATTCCTTATGAATTGCGCCTTTACCCGTAGGTTTGAGGTAGGGATAGCAGATGATAGCCACCAATTGCCCCCAACGTCCCCAACCAGCCGCCGCCATCAAAGCCAACCAGCGGTAAGAATCAATATCTCTTAAAGCTACTGTTTTCAATAACAAAATTGCGATCGCCGCCATCGCGCCAAACGCCCCCGTCACGCTGTCAGACATCACCTCTAGGCGACGTTGGGGATCTGGTACTGCCAGCCCATCTGCCGTATCCATTGCACCATCCAGATGCAGCCCGCCCGTGACAGCAACCCAAGCCACGATCGCAAGGGCAGACCGGGTAAGTATCGGCATACCCAGCAGATGCAGCCCAGCATCCAGCAGTCCTAAAATTCCGCCGATCGCCACTCCGACGAGTGGGGCGAGGCGGGCGATACCCCGGAAAGCTAGCGTCCAACTAATGGGGACGGGCAGACAGGTGTAAAAGGCGATCGCCGCAGCCAGCGTACTTGTCTGCTGATGCCAAAACTGACGAACCCATCTAACCCAGTGTCGATGACTCATATCGGAACTACTCTCGTTTACCTAAAGGTACAACGGGAATTCTGAAAAATTTAGCCATTTTGTCAAAAAATTAAAAGCTCCTTGCATAGGCTTTTGAGCGGTAATAAAGGATTATAGATTGTAAATTGCTCATATACTCATCCTATCGCTTGTTAAACAGCTTTATCTTTCTCAGACTCGCATATGCGCCAACTTATACCTTTTGAGACCCCACTTCCGGCATTTGGCGCAGTGAATTACGTAAATTTAATGATGGGTTGGCTAAAAAATCTAGGATAAGATGATCTCGTTAATAAGATTTGTCTGATAAGCATTCACAACATATTTGTTGAGATTGCCAGCAGATTTTATTTTCGCCGTCAGATTTCTAACTCGCGCTGCCCCTAACCTTGTATTCCCGCTGGCAATTATTTATCCCAGGGATAGGTGTACGCTTTCTCTCTCAAGGATTAAGTTGGTCTGTAGGGCTTGACCCTGCTGTTACATTTAACCATTTTCTGCAAATATGAAGGCTCATTGAGACTAGAGGTATTTTCCTTATGAGTCAAGATCAATTCCCTACCCAGCTGCCTGCCCCTTGCATTATAGATACCGGCACTATCGTTAACAAGTTAGATATGCGGAGAATTTTAACGGATTTGCGCCATGTCCGTTACCTCCACATTCAGGACGGTAAATTACAAAGCGAGGGAGAAGGTTTTGTGCTGGAAGTTTTTGGCGATCCCAGTCGAGCAACCTTAGTTGCTAACCATGCCCTCTATCTTAATGTCTACAGTTTTGATTGCCTGGATCTGAAGCAGTCTCCCCAGTGCGAATGTTATTTCGATCTAGTGCAAGATAGCCGTCGATTGCGGCTGATTCCCCTATCGAATCCACTGCAAGAGGTCGTGGGTGACAATTTCAATGAAGCTGACTTGGAAGCGGTGGTCGATCGAGTCCTTTCGGCAAAATGGGATCTTAATATTGACGATGATAACGATTACTCTTTTTGAACTATTCCCCGTAAATTGCCAGAACCATACTCTGAGCTTTCTGTCTACTTTTATGAATGGGAGAGAGAATAAGAGAGTTTAACTCCCGTATTCTCTCCCTTGATGCTTTCAACCTTACTCGCTTTGAGGAGAAAGATAGGTATAACGACCGAGGCTGCGTTCGTAATTTTGCAGCAACAATTGAGATTCTTGCAAGGTAATTCGTTTTTCTTGAAGTGCTTGTTCGCAACGTTGACGAATACTTTCTACAAGGTCTTCAGCATCGTATTGAACATAGCTGACAACTTCGCTCATCGTGTCACCTTTGACAACGTGTTCGATTTGGTATCCCTTGGGCGTTAGCTGTATATGGACAGCGTTTGTATCGCCGAATAAATTGTGAAGGCTACCCATGATTTCTTGATAGGCTCCACTTAGGAATATGCCCAGGTAATAAGGTTCTCCCGGTTTAATGGTATGCAGTTCTAAAACTGATTTAACATCCCGCAAATCGATAAATCGATCGATTTTACCATCGCTGTCACAGGTGAGATCTGCCAGAATACCTCGCCGCGTAGGTTCTTCATCTAGACGATGAATAGGCATAATAGGGAATAGCTGGTCGATCGCCCAACAATCCGGTGCAGATTGAAACACCGACAGATTGATGTAATAGATGGAAGCCATGATTTTTTCCAGGTCTTCCAACTCATCGGGAACGTAATCTTGCAGTCTGGTAATGGCGAGAATCTTTTCACAACAAGCCCAGTAGATCCGCTCTACCCTGGCACGTTCCGTGAGGCGCAAAATCCCCAAATTAAAGCGACTGATCGCTTCTTCTTTAAACTGAGTAGCGTCGTGATAGGCTTCCTGATAATTCTCAGTGTTAATTGATTGGTAGGTTTCCCAAAGATTCCAGACAATGGGAGGTTCTCCATCTTTGGGAGGTTCTGGCTCTCCGAAGGGGACATCAGAAGTACTGAGAACGTCAAAAATGAGTACAGATTGATGAGAAGCGATCGCTCTACCACTCTCGCTAATTAACGTCGGTACTTGTACTTGTTGTTCGGCGCAGGCATCCTTCAACTCTGCCACGATATCGTTGGCATAGTTCTGCATATTGTAATTCTTGGAAGCGTAGAAATTCGTTTGGGAACCGTCGTAGTCCACACCCAAACCGCCGCCGACATCGAGATACTTCATGTCAGCTCCCAGCTTGGCTAATTCCACGTAGATTTTGCTCGCTTCCTGGATCGCATCTTTGATAACGTGAATAGCAGAAATTTGAGAGCCAATGTGGAAATGTAACAGTTGCAAAGAATCTAATAAATTAGCTGACCGCAACTTATCAACAGCTTGGATAATTTCGGGAATAGTGAGGCCAAATTTAGCCCGATCGCCACTAGAGCTTCCCCAGCGTCCCATACCCTGAGTACTCAGCTTAGCGCGGACGCCCACAATTGGTTTAATACCCAGTTGTTTGGCGGCGTTAATCACCAAATCTACTTCTTCCACCTGCTCTAGGACAACTATAGGTGTTTGTCCCAGTCGCTGCGCCAACATTGCCGTTTCGATGTATTCTCGATCTTTGTAGCCGTTGCAAATCAGAAGAGCTCCTAGCGTATCCAACATTGCCAAAGCGATCATCAGTTCTGGTTTGGAACCTGCTTCCAAGCCAAATTGATGAGGTTTGCCAAATCTGACTAAATCTTCAAGGAGATGCTTTTGCTGGTTGCACTTGACCGGGTAGACACCACGGTAGACACCAGGATAGTTGTAGCGTGCGATCGCTTTAGCAAAGCAAGCATTCAACCGCTCAATCCGGTCTTCTAAAATATCTGAGAAGCGAATCAACAACGGCAACTTCAGGTTTCTATCCTTAAGCGCATTTACCAGTTCAAACAAATCCAGCGAACCGCCGCGTTCGCCTTTGGGAGAAACTGTAACCCGACCGGCAGCATTAATCGAAAAATACGGCTCACCCCATCCCTGTATTCGGTAAAGCGCTTCGCTATCCTCAATAGTCCATTGCCGGGAAACTTCTCTAGTTACTGGCAGAAGCCCTTTTGATTTTACTTCCGCTAACGCCGATTTTCCGAGTTTTTCTTGGAATACTGTTCCATCTGCCATTGGCTGCATTGCCATACTTTTCCCCCCTTGCAACGACTACCGAATAATAAATCTAGCGTATTTGCAAAAAAGTAGCTGACCGATTTTTGGGAAGCGATCGGCAGAATTTGGCAAAAGTAGACGGCAATTGCTTTACCATACCCTGTGAAGGAATTTTGGGAGCAAGTGTTGTAGTGGAACGCACATTTCTAGCAGTCAAACCGGACGGCGTACAGCGCGGACTGGTCGGCGAAATCATCCGTCGTCTAGAAGCCAAAGGTTTTACCCTCGTCGGACTCAAACTGATGAAAGTCAGCCGCGAACTCGCCGAACAGCACTACGACGTGCATCGAGAAAAGTCCTTTTTCCCCGGTTTGGTTGAATTTATCACCTCTGGCCCCGTTGTGGCTATGGTTTGGGAAGGTGAAGGCGTCGTAGCATCAGCACGGAAACTCATCGGCGCGACCAACCCGCTGACAGCCGAACCGGGAACCATTCGCGGGGATTTTGGTGTCAGTGTCGGTCGTAACCTCATCCACGGTTCGGATGCTGTGGAAACGGGACGGCGCGAAATTGCTCTTTGGTTCAAAGAAGAAGAGTTGGTAAGTTGGCAGCCCACTTTGACTTCTTGGCTCTACGAATAATTTAAAGGGAAAAGATTTGTTTTCTTTCCTTTTTTTCTTGCATATATACATGATGCCATTGGTGAATCGATGGCATTTTTTTTAATAATTCGTGATGTAAGAAAATGACTATAAGCAATGAGTAATTTCGATTGGAAAGTTGTTTGGCGAGGCGATCGCACAAACAAATAGACTCATTTCTCGCTCAAAAAAACACACCCACCCAACTCAATCTATCGGGTGGGAATTCTAATTTCAGAGCCAATTAAACTAAAGTTCGTAAGTGTTGAACCAATTGTGGCCCCGATAGCACACCCTCAATGCGATTGACTGGTTTACCGTTTTTAAAGAGTACCAGCGTCGGCAGAGCTTGAATGCCATACTCAGAAGCCAAGCGAGGATATTTATCGGTGTCAATTTTGACAATCTTTACCCGCCCCTGCATCTGTGCGTTCACTTGCTCTAGAATGGGAGCCATCATCTGACACGGGCCGCACCAGGTAGCGAAAAAATCTACCAACACTGGCACGTCCGAACTAGATAGCAACTCTGGAAAACTGTTGAACTGTTGTTTGGTAGCCATAAGCCAAAACCTATATTTGCTTAACGCTAACTCAATCGTAGATTATCGATCGAAAGAATTTTGTGAGTCTCAGGTACGAATCAACTTAATATAGTTAGCGCAGTTATTCAAATCAGCGACATACATGGAAGTATTGCCAGAGAACGATCGGCGGTTGCGCGGACAAGTTGCAATTGTTACAGGTGCATCGCGGGGAATCGGTCGCGCTACAGCCTTAGCCTTAGCAGCTGAGGGAGCCAACGTGGTGGTCAACTATGCCAGTTCCAGTGGTGCAGCCGAACAGGTAGTAGCAGAAATTACTAACAGCGGAGGTAATGCGATCGCACTCCAAGCCGACGTTTCCAAAGCTGACCAAGTGGACACGCTTCTCAACGCCACAATGGACAAGTGGGGTCGCGTCGATGTACTTGTCAATAATGCTGGTATCACCCGCGACACTCTTTTATTAAGGATGAAACCAGAAGATTGGCAAGCAGTAATCGACCTCAACCTTACTGGCGTATTTCTCTGTACTCGCGCCGTCAGTAAAGTAATGCTGAAACAACGCTCCGGTCGCATTGTTAATATTACTTCTGTGGCCGGTCAAATGGGAAATCCCGGTCAAGCTAACTACAGCGCTGCTAAAGCTGGTGTGATTGGATTTACCAAAACCATTGCCAAAGAACTTGCCAGTCGCGGTATTACGGTGAATGCGGTTGCACCTGGATTTATTGCCACAGATATGACCAGCAATCTCAAATCAGACGAGATTTTGAAATATATCCCGCTGGGACGCTACGGTCAACCAGAAGAAGTTGCGGGTATGATTCGCTTTCTCGCTGCTGACGCAGCGGCTTCCTACATCACCGGACAAGTATTTAATGTCGATGGTGGCATGGTTATGGCATAAGTAATTGCGTCAGATGGACTTTGTTTGTTCATGGTTCATTGTTCATCAGTATTTCCACGTACAAGGAACCACGAACAACCTGACATATATATAGTATTACTGCTGTTAGTTTACCGAGACTGAAGCTTTGAGAGCTAAGCTTAAGATAGAGGTATTTCACTTCCGTTTATGGTAAATAACGTGCCCAGCATTGACGAGTTACGAGAAAGTTTTACGAAAGTCTATGATGGCCCAGACCGATTGCAACGAGAGTATGATTTAGCGCGGGAAGCAGAGCGGTTGAATATGCCGCTGGATACCTATCGCCGCTTTTATGAATTGAGAGGAGAAGAACCGATTGACCCTTACCCCAAACCAAAGAATTGGCGGGAGATTGGCAGTACTTGGGCGAAGTGGTTGATACATCTGCCTAAAAAAAAGAAGTTAGCTTTACTTCGTAAGGGCGTATTTAAGTTAGTGCAAAGTGGGGTAGTAATCACCGTTGTATGTGCATTTGGTAGCTACATTTGGGAAGCACCAAAAAGACAGAAGCAAGTACACTATCAAGCTTGGCAGATAATTAATTCAGCAAAAGAGAGAACTAGCGGGGGAAGAATTGAAGCTTTGCAAGATTTGAATGATGATGGTGTTTCTTTGGCCGGATTGAATGCAAAAGGAGTATTTTTAGCGAAGATAAACTTGGAAGGTGCTGACTTATATAAAGCTGAACTTAGTGAAGCTTATCTCGATCGAGCCAACCTTGCTAAAGCGAATCTTATTGGAGCTAGCCTGACTAATGCTTCCCTCAGCCAAGCCAATCTGATTAAAGCTAACCTTTTTCGAGCTAAACTCGATAGAACCGACCTCTCTCAGGCGAAACTCTATCAAGCCAGCCTAAACGAAGTTAACTTAAGTGAAGCTGACCTGGAAGAAGCTAATCTCACTGGAGCTTTGCTCAAAAAAGCCAACCTCAGTAAAACCACGCTCTACGGAGCTATCTTCCGGGGTGCTGATTTGGATAAAGCTAATCTCCAGGGTGCTGAGCTATGTGGAACTGTTTTCGACACGGCTGGCAAAAGTAATCGGATTGTGGAAAGAGAGGGATGTGCAGATTTTCGGGGAGCTAAGAATTTAACCCCCTCACAAGTTAAAGCAGCTAAAGATTGGCAAAAAGCCGACTACGACCAAGAGTTTCGCAAACAGCTGAATTCACAGCCAGAGAAACCGCCAGCCAGCAAAAACACAAAGGGTAAGCCTTGAGAAGCAGGCGATCGCATTTACAAATCTTTACTTTAAGTTTCTTCCTAATATTGTTGAGTTTGCTTGTTCGTAATGTAAAATTTATTAATTATTCATTATCCTCTTGAGTAAGATGACAAAGCAAAAAATTTCATTTCCTGGTTGGAATAGTTTATCAACTGAGCAACAGTCAATCATAAAAAAAATGCTAACAGCATTAATTACTGTGAGTGAAATAAATGACGATTTGTTATTTGCACCTACCAGCAACACCCAATCGCCAGAAAAAACAAACAGAATGGCTTCGGGGGAACGGATGAATTTTTTGAGGACGAGAGAGTTAATAAATGAGGATAATTTAAGAGAGTTAATAAATGAGGATAATTTAAGCAAGGAATTTGAACTTGTCAGTCCGGAAGACGCGCCAACAAATGCGGTGCGAATAGAGGATTTTCTCGCGCCTACTGATTGTGTTTCTTCATGTCGTAACATCTGTCGGCAACAACATCGCCCTGGCACCCCAGAATATAAAGAATGTCTTAAGAATTGTGTAGATGGTTGTCGTCAATTAGTTGCTCCACATTAAACCACGATCGTAGAGTGAGATACACAGAAACCCGACAAATCCTGGCAAGTCGGGGCTATTTCCAAAAAATAGCTTGTGCTTCAAAATCAGACTGTAATCTCTAGAGCGCCAGTGCAGTATTGACGCATCTTTGCTCAAAAACCCGGTTTTTTTGCGTTGAAGCAATAAGATATCTGTCTTCTCGATCGCAAAAACTGGGTGGAAAGGAACTACTGGACTGGCGCTCTAGCCTGGGTCTGCAAATTTTGATTAGCACTCGAAGCCTCAGAGTGCTAAATTGGCTAATGGAAGCGCGAGAAAACGAAAGATGGCAAAAATAGTTGCATTCGATGAAGACTCTCGGCGGGCATTAGAACGGGGCGTCAACGCCCTGGCCGACGCCGTTAAGATTACCTTGGGGCCAAAAGGTCGCAACGTCGTACTGGAAAAGAAATTTGGCGCACCGGAGATTGTCAACGACGGGATTACCATTGCCAAAGAAATTGAACTGGAAGACCCATTAGAAAACACGGGTGCCCAGCTAATTCGGGAAGTAGCCTCTAAAACCAAAGATGTTGCTGGCGATGGTACTACTACTGCCACCGTTCTAGCCCAAGCGATGATTCGGGAAGGCTTGAAGAACGTCGCTGCTGGTGCCAATCCAGTTTCCTTGCGACATGGCATCGAAAAAACGATCGCCGCCTTGGTGAAGGAAATCGAAGCAATTGCCAAGCCGGTCGAAGGTGCTGCCATTAACCAAGTAGCAACCGTTTCCGCCGGTAACGACGAGGAAGTCGGACAAATGATTTCCGAAGCGATGGAGAAAGTCACCAAAGACGGCGTAATTACCGTTGAAGAATCCAAATCGCTGACAACGGAACTGGAAGTAGTCGAGGGAATGCAGATCGATCGCGGTTACATTTCCCCCTACTTCGTTACCAACAACGAACGGATGACGGTGGAATACGAAGATGTTCGCATCTTGATTACCGACAAAAAAATTAACGCCATCCAGGATTTAATTCCCGTTTTAGAACGAGTTGCGCGGTTGGGTAAACCCTTACTGATAATTGCCGAAGATGTAGAAGGGGAAGCTTTGGCAACTTTGGTAGTGAACAAAGCCAGAGGCGTGTTAAGTGCTGCTGCCATTAAAGCACCTGGTTTTGGCGAACGCCGCAAAGCCATGCTGCAAGACATCGCCGTCCTCACCGGCGGTCAGATGATTTCCGAAGAAGTCGGACTCAGCTTGGATGCTGTCAGCCTAGAAATGCTGGGAGTCGCACGCAAAGTCACCATTGACAAAGAAAGCACCACTATTGTTGCCGGTGGCGAAACGAAAGCAGATGTAGAAAAGCGGATCGGTCAAATTCGCAAACAACTGCAAGAAACCGACTCGGAATACGACAGAGAGAAATTCCAAGAACGGATTGCCAAACTTGCCGGTGGTGTAGCTGTGATTAAAGTAGGCGCAGCTACCGAAACCGAACTCAAAAACCGCAAGCTGCGAATTGAAGACGCTCTCAACGCCACCAAAGCTGCTGTGGAAGAAGGGATTGTACCAGGTGGCGGCACTACTTTGATTCACCTGTCCAAGAAAATTAACGAAATTAAAAATAGCTTGGGCGAAGAAGAAAAGATCGGTGCGGATATTATTGGACGATCGCTGGAAGCACCTTTGCGTCAAATTGCCGATAATGCAGGCGTAGAAGGTTCTGTAATCGTCGAAAAAGTGCGAGACACCGAATTCAATATCGGCTACAACGCGCTGGCAGAAAAATTTGAAGATATGATTGCCGCTGGAATTATCGACCCAGCCAAAGTTGTGCGATCGGCTTTGCAAAACGCCGGTTCGATCGCCAGTATGGTATTAACAACCGAAGCTTTGGTTGTCGAAAAACCAGAGAAGAAACCTGCTGGCGGTGCGCCCGATATGGGTGGTATGGGCGGCATGGGCGGTATGGGCGGTATGGGCGGCATGATGTAGGGATATCTCATCAGTCATTAGGACAATTTTGGCGATAAATGATGAGCGCTCGTTAATACAGCCCTTTTAGACACAGAAAAACCCGGTTTCTTCAAGAAACCGGGTTTTTTAGCGGCGAAGATTACCCTAGTTTTTCTACCTGAATATTATTGTTTCTCCCACTCCCCCACTCTCCATAGCAATAAGTTCAATCTTTGTGGAGAATTAGGATATCCTGGTAGCTGGTATGTTCGCTGCGACCGCACCAAGAGCCGTAATATTTACCCTGGACGGTGAAGCCGCGATCGCGAATCCACTCCATCAGCAAATCTTCCTGGAAGCCAGTGAAATACTCCGGCATATCCACGCTGGTAGCAAAGTAATCATCAATTTGGTAAACAAGTTCGGCAGAACTTTTCCCTTGGGCAATCAACTTTGCCGACTCTTCGTTGTAGATAAAGACAGTACAAAAACAACGACCGCCACGCTTGAGAACTCGATAGATTTCTTCTAGGTAATGGCGAACTTCGCAAGCAGGTATGTGAGTAAAGACCGACCCCAGAAAAGCTAAGTCGAAACTTTCGTCATCGTAGGGGAAAACAAATTCGATCGCTTGCAAAGTTCCTTTCGGATTATAAAGTTGATTGTAAATGTCTACCTGTTGGAAATTGAAGTTGGGAAACCGAGAACTGATATTTGTTTTAGC
The DNA here is from genome assembly GCF_041929145.1 of Aerosakkonema sp. BLCC-F183. Taxonomy (NCBI): domain Bacteria; kingdom Bacillati; phylum Cyanobacteriota; class Cyanophyceae; order Aerosakkonematales; family Aerosakkonemataceae; genus Aerosakkonema; species Aerosakkonema sp. BLCC-F183. The sequence continues at coordinate 11,888 of NZ_JBHFNU010000023.1, forward strand.
CCATTCAATCAATTCCTCCATAATATCGAAGCCTTCGTATCGGGCGGTGGGAGCCAAGTAGTAAGCTAGGCTGTAGGCCATGCGACCCATACCGCAGCCAATATCGAGTACGGAGTCTGTCGGTAGGAGATTGGCTCTATGTAAAAAGTAGCCGAGAAACTCAAGGGATGTAATGGTAAAGTATTCGTCTGCGCCTGCGCCGATCCAGGCAAGCAATTCGCCCTGCTCTAAACTGGGAATTGGTAGAGAAGGTTCGACAAGACGGAGTAGACTTCCTCCCCATCCCTCTTTAAACAAGGGAGTTACAGCGATCAAGCAATCCCGAATTTCTTGTGGGTCGTCTTTTCCTAAAGGCACGCGAATGCGGAAGCGAGCCTTTTGAGCGTATTCTAGATTTGGATAAACCTGCACGACGTCAGGGCTTTTGATCTCCAAAGCCATCTCGAACTCGGTAAACTCTTTACCTGCACAGGTAACCTTAAAGCTTTCCAGAGAGCCTGCGTTAATTGAAGCTGCCCAGCCTGATATTTGTAAGACTTTGTTTTGGATAAATACTTTATCCAAGCTGCCCCAGGTGCGAATCAGTTTAGTTGGTGCGATCGTCATCATTTGCGTGTATTGGACAATGTTATGGTAAGGAATCGGGGCTGGAGCGCAAAAGATGTCACTTTTGTCGCCCAGGATTTAATAGAATCGCGCTTGAGTATCGTCTAAAAATAGCATGGCAGAAAAACATTTCTCACCTTCAGGATTAGCTGCACAAGCCGTTGTGGAAGATGAAGATGAATCTTATGTTGATTTCAACTACGACGAACCTGGGAGTCTACCTGGAACTCTCGACCTTGAGGCAGACGCCCCTCCACCAACTATTGTGTTGATTGACTATAACGAAGCCAAAGCGACCCGCGTTGAAGTCCAGACACCGGAAGCTTGCCTTCCCTATTTGGATACCGAGTCGGTTTCTTGGGTTGATGTGCTGGGCTTGGGAAATGAAGATATTTGGCGGAGAATGGGTCAAGTGTTTAATTTGCATCCCCTGGTGCTGGAAGATGTGGTGAATGTACCCCAGCGGCCTAAAGTGGAGGATGTGGATTCCCAGTTAGTGATTATTGCTCGTATGGTGATGCCCAAGGAAAGTGGATTTGGTTTTTACAGCGAGCAGGTTAGTTTTGTGTTGGGTAAGTATTACCTGCTGACGGTGCAGGAAGAACCAGAGCGGGATTGCTTCCAACCGGTGCGCGATCGCATTCGCGCTAACAAAGGCACTATCCGTCAGCGCGGAGCCGATTATCTAGCTTACACGCTTTTAGATGCAATTATCGATGGATTTTTCCCTGTGCTGGAAACCTACGGCGAGCGCATCGAAGAACTAGAAGATGAAGTAGTCGTTAACCCAACGCGGCGCACTTTAGAAAAAATTTATCAAATCAAACGGGAATTACTGGCCCTCCGCCGCGCTATTTGGCCGCAACGAGATGCTATTAATTCGCTGATCCGAGATGGCAGCGATTTGATTGGCCCCGATGTGCGAATTTACTTGCGGGATTGTTACGATCACGCGGTTCAGGTGATGGATATTGTGGAGACTTACCGGGAACTGTCTTCTGGTTTGATGGATGTCTATCTATCCAGTGTCGGTAACAAAATGAATGAAATTATGAAGCTGCTGACGGTGATTTCCTCAATTTTTATTCCCCTAACTTTTATTGCTGGTGTATATGGAATGAACTTCAACACAGAAAAATCGCCTTGGAATATGCCAGAACTGAATTGGTACTGGGGCTATCCCCTGTGTTTGGCTGTGATGATTGCGACTGCTGGCAGTCTGGTATACTTTTTCTGGCGTCGCGGCTGGTTTGATAATATTTCCGTAGTTAAGGAAGATTGAGGGGGGCAGGGGGGCAGGGGGGCAGGGGGGCAGGAAAGTTTGACGATTTTTCTACACCCCACCAACATAAAATAATTTTCTTCCGCGAACATGAATTAGCTCTGCCCACTCCCCCACTCCCCCACTCCCCCGCTCCCCTGCCTTTAAATTTTCTTTGACGACAATGAAGTAGCCCTGCTGGGAGAGGGGGAATAACTATGCTCAATGCCCTATTCCCTCATTTAATCGAAAATCCAAAATCTAAAATCTAAAATAAAAAAGAAGAGAGTAGGCGCAGGCGGTTGCGGATTGGCGAAAGCCAGTCTGAGGAAAGTCCGGGCTCCCGAAGGACCAGACTTGCTGGGTAACGCCCAGTGCGAGCGATCGCGAGGATAGTGCCACAGAAAGATACCGCCAGCCAATTTTGGATTTTAGATGCCAGGATTTTAGATTCAAATCTAAAATTTAAAATCGGTTGGTAAGGGTGCAAAGGTGCGGTAAGAGCGCACCAGCAGCGTCGAGAGGCGCTGGCTCGGTAAACCCCGGTTGGGAGCAAGGTCGGAGGAACTACGGTTGGTCTTTTACCGGTTCCGCTGCTTAGGTACCGCTAGAGGCGTCTGGTAACAGGCGTCCCAGATAGATAACTGCCTTCTGTGCTGCACGTCAGTCAGAAAACAGAACCCGGCTTATGTCCGACTCTCTTCCCTCTGATTTTTTTTCTAGCTATTTTTGTCGGTGCAAAAAGAACTCATAGTGGAGGTAGAGGAGCTGTTCATCGATGTAGCTAAAATGATAGGGGCTCATAGAAGTCTGCCTTTACACCATGAATCTCAGCTACCCACGCCGTCAAAAACAACTCCAAACCTTGATTCAAAAGCTCGGACTTCCTGAAAAAACGCCAGTTAAGTGGCAGTTACTTGACTTGGCGCTAACTCATCCTACTTTTTCGGCAGAGGATAACTACGATCGGCTGGAGTTTGTGGGAGATTCGGTTGTGCGCGTCGCGGCGGCGGAGTTTTTGTGGGAAACTTATCCTCAGAGCAGTGTGGGCGATTTTTCGGCTCTGCGGGCAGAATTGGTGAGCGATCGCATCTTGGCGCAAATAGCCGATAGTTATGGATTTGAAGACTATTTGCTTATGGATAAGAGCGCGGCGGGAGATACGGCGGGACGAGAAACTAGGTTAGCGGACGCCTTAGAAGCCGTTTTGGGCGCTCTTTACCTCAGCACTCACAGCCTGCAATTGGTGCGCCCTTGGTTAGATCGGCACTTTAAAGAGATAACGGCAGAAATTCTCTCCGATCCGGCTCGTCGTAATTATAAAGCAGCTTTTCAGGAATTTACCCAGGCGGCATACAAGATTTTGCCAGAGTATGAAATTAGGGAAATGAAGCAAGTTCGGGGTAATACCCAGATGTTCACCGCCGTTGTCAAAGTGTTGGGAGAGACATGGGGAATAGGTAAGGGAGGATCGAAAAAAGCAGCGGAACAAGCTGCTGCGAAACAAGCTTTTGAGCAGATAAAAATTAAAATGTCAATAGTCAACAGTCAGTAGAAAATCAAAAGTTAAAAGTTAAAAGTCAAAAGTTAAAAGTCAAAAGTCAAAAGTCAAAAGTCAAAAGTCAAAAGTTAAAATAAATAATACACTGGGGAGACAATTAACCAATGACTACTGACCGAAAAAAATGGGTTTCAAACCTCCCATTTCAAAGGGAACGCTCAAAAAATTATACCGAATTTCAAGCTCCGCCCGGTCATTGCGGAGCTAATCCAAAATCCAAAATCTAAAATCCAAAATCGAGTGACAAATGACGATTAAAGTTGCTGTATTGGGGGCTGGGCGTTGGGGCGTTCACTTGGTACGAAACTTCTTAGAAAATCCCCAAGCGCGTTTGATGGCGGTGGTAGACCCGAACTTGGATCGGTTGGCAGCTTTGCGATCGCGCTATCAATTAGATGAGAGTGTAGTTCTGGCAACGGATTGGCAACAGGTGCGAGCATTGCCGGAATTGGAGGCTGTGGCGATCGTCACCCCAGCTTCAACCCACTATACCTTAATCGCTGATGCCCTCCAGCAAGGCTATCACGTTCTGGCAGAAAAACCTTTAACTCTCTACCCAGATGAGTGCTACGAACTTTGTCGCCTTGCAGAACAACAGCAACGTCAACTTGTGGTAGACCACACCTATCTATTTCATTCCGCAGTCATTGGCGGACAAGCGGTGATGCAAAAGGGAACATTGGGAGAATTGCGGTATGGCTACGCCGCTAGAACCCACCTTGGCCCAGTGCGTCAGGATGTTGATGCAATGTGGGATTTAGCTATTCACGATATCGCCATTTTCAATAGCTGGCTGGGCGAAACTCCGTCTCAAGTACAAGCTACTGGCAACGTTTGGCTGCAAAATGGATTAGCCGATTTGGTATGGGTGACGCTGACTTATCCCAGCGGATTTCAAGCATACATTCATCTGTGTTGGTTGAATCCAGATAAGCAGCGGCGTTTGGCAGTTGTAGGCAGTCAAGGAACTTTAATTTTTGATGAATTATCGACAGAATCACCCCTGATTATACAGCACGGAACTTTTGATCGAAATGGCAATAAATTCGATCCTATAAATCAAAGCCGCGAAGTGGTGAATCTGGAATCGGGAGAACCTTTAAAGCGAGTTTGCGAACACTTTCTTAGCTGCGTTAGTCAGAACGCGCCTTCAACGGTTTCTTCGGGTTTGGTTGGCGCTAATTTAGTGCAAATTCTGCGTGCTTTGACGGAATCTTTGGAAAAAGGTGGTGTGCCGATTAGTGTGACTCAGCTTTTGTAGTGGGTTCTCCCATTGTTGTGGCGATCGTAAAAACTTATTTAATTGTAGGGTGGGTTAGGCACGGGCAATCTAAAAGTCAAAAGTCAAAAGTCAAAAGTCAAAATTTACCCTCCTCCCTCTCCCTTTGAGAGCGTGCCGTAACCCACCATCCCACCTATCTGTAACATAACAAATATTTTCCACCATAAACCCTCTAGACTCGATTGTCTGTTGGCATCGTTGGTTAAAATTTAACCGCAGATGTAGGCAGATGAACGCAGATGAACGCAGATAAGATCGCAAATGTTTTAGGCATCGGATGTTAGCGGATTCGAGAGCGTAGGATTATACAGGAAAGTGCTATAATTTTAATAGGCAAGTTTCCCCAAAACAAGTTTTTATAGAAATTCAGGATAATCCGATGCGGTTAGTCAGTATTGACCTGAAAAATATAGTGGCGATCGGTCATGCAGAAGGCTATTTGGGACTGTTGTTAGACCGGGAAGGCGAAAAGGAATATGTCGAGATTCCAGCACCGAGTACGGTTTATAAAGGACTCCAAAAAATTGCCTATATCGCTAATAATGAAGTCGCTTACTTTTCGACTATTAAGGGAGAGAAACCGATCGCGATGCTATCGGTGCGATCGACTATGGCATCCGCGATTGGCTACGATGAATCCCGCCAAATCTTGCAAATAGAATTTTTAAGCGGGACAATCTACCAATACCTTGGTGTGGAGAGGGAAATTTGGGAAAGTTTCCGAGATTCTAGCTCAAAAGGTAAGTTTTTTAACCAAGAGATTAAAGGCCAATATGCTTCCCTGCGCGTAGATAAGAATAGGGTAGAAAATTAGCGAGTATAATGGGGGATTGTTGGCTACGGTGACATTCCCCTATTTATTGAGTGAGCGGTAAATACCATGAAAGAAATAGTTACGTTCTTTTTCGGATTAGGATTTGTTTTCAATGCCAGTTTATTTATTCCACAAGCATTAAAAATTACAAAAAACAAAAGTGCTAAGAACGTATCATTAATAACTTTTATGGGTTTTAATTTTATCCAGCTAAACGGGGTATTATATGGCTATTACCAAAACGACTGGATTTTAATGTATGGAAATTTGATAAGTTTGCTAAGTTGTGGTACTGTAACCTGTTTAGCAATAGTTTATCGTCACAATTAATCCCAAATCTGCTGCGATTACCCTCATTATTTTTGGAGGGAATGGGGTAGCTGGAGAAGAAAAAATTACCTTAACCCTGAGTAGATTTGATATAAGCAACTGCTAGGGGTGCGATTTTTTCTGTAACTGTGGAAATAACAAAGCGATCGAACTCACTCCACACTCTAGGTTGACCGAAAACACAGGGTTGCAAAATTCCCCACAATAAACCATCCTGACATAAATGAGCGTGAACTAATGCGCGATGACCGAAGTTTTTTCGTTCAAAATCTTGGTTGACGACTTCGGGGTTAGCTGTTTCTATATCTTCCACAAAAATAGATGGTTCTGTACGCAATGCTGCGGCATACAAAGGGTCTTCATCGGGTAAAGATGCGGGTTCTTTTTTCCAGTGGTATTCAGTGACATCGGGATATTCAGAAAAGCGACGCCAACAGTAAGCTACTTTGCCAATATCCTGGTAGGGATTGTACAAGTAAAGGAAAATGCGATCGCACTTTAACACCTCGCCCAAAGCTGGCAGTAAATCAGAAAAAACAGCATCTGGCGTAGTGCTTTTGCTCAAAATTGTATCCAGAACTGGGGGTAAAGTTTGGTGCGTCATGAATGTATTGATAATCACAGGTTTGCTTTACACGGACGTAACTCTTTTGGCAGAAGTACATCTACCTTAAGATAGTTCTAAAGAAAGAGGTGGTCAAAGAGCGGGTTATTGAACATAGACAGCAGACAAGTCATAATAAATAAGAATAGAACAATTTAAAACACAGATGGCTATAAAGGAATTTTTGGAACGAATTTCCGATACTGTATGGGAAATTCCCATATCCTACAAGGAAGGAATGCGCGTACCCGCCCGGATTTACGGTACAGAAAAGATAATTGCAGAATTAGACGAAGCGGTTTATGACCAAGTTACCAACGTAGCGACGCTGCCGGGAATAACTAAGTACGCCTTGTGTATGCCAGACGGACACTTTGGCTATGGATTTCCTATCGGTGGCGTGGCGGCAATGGATGTGGAACAGGGAGGGGTTATTTCTCCTGGCGGCATCGGTTTTGATATCAATTGCGGAATGCGCCTGGTTGTCACAAATCTAACCTACGATGAAGTTAAACCGCATATTAAAAATATAGTAGATAGGCTTTACGAAAGAGTTCCTGCGGGAGTGGGAAGCAGGGGTTTTGTGAAGCTTTCGCGGAATGATTTTCGGGAAGTTGTTGAGGAAGGGGCGCAATGGTGCGTTCGCAACGGTTATGGTTGGGAAGAAGATTTAGAATTGATGGAAGAAAACGGTTGCCTTCAGGGTGCGGACTCTGGAAAAATTAGCGATAAGGCGATCGATCGCGGTTTCAATCAAATCGGTACTTTGGGTTCTGGCAATCACTATTTGGAAATTCAAGTTGCGAAAGAGTCAAATATTTTCGACGCAGAGTTAGCGGCAAGATTGGGAATTTTCATGCCGAATCAAGTAGTGGTAATGTTCCACTGCGGCAGTCGGGGATTCGGTCATCAAGTAGCGACTGATTACTTGCAAATTTTTCTGAAAGTAATGGAGAGTAAGTATGGTATTAAAATACTGGATCGCGAATTAGCTTGTGCGCCTTTCAACTCTCCGGAAGGACAAGCTTATTTTGCGGCGATGAAGTGCGGCATTAATATGTCTTTTGCCAATCGCCAAGTGATCCTGCACCGCATTCGAGAAGTGTTTTCGGACATATTTAAAAAATCGCCAGAAAAGCTCGGTATGCACATGGTTTACGATGTCGCGCACAATACCGCTAAGCTAGAGCGTCATATTATTGATGGTAAAGAGCGATCGCTTCTCGTACACCGCAAAGGCGCAACTCGCGCTTTTGGCCCAGGTATGGGAGATGTTCCGGAAAGGTATAAAGATATCGGTCAGCCAATTATTATTGGCGGCAGTATGGAAACGGGATCTTATTTATTAGTTGGAGTACCCAGCGGCGACCAAACTTTTTTCAGCACCGCACACGGTAGCGGACGCACAATGAGTCGTACCAAGGCGCGAAAAACTTGGCGTGGAGATAAACTTTTGAAGAATATGGAAAGCCGGGGAATTTATGTTCGCAGTACTTCAATGCCGGGACTGGCAGAAGAAGCGGGAGGCGCTTACAAAGACATTGATGATGTGATTGAAGCGGCTGAATTAGCTGGGATTAGTAAAAGGGTGGTGCGCTTGACTCCGATTGGGAATATTAAGGGATAGCTCATGTTCAGATTTTAGAATAATTGGAGAATTGAAACATGGGCAGATACATCAATTGCTTCGTGGGAGGGGAGGGTAAGATCGTTTGGAAGTACGGATTTGGCGTACAAAAATCGGAGATGCACAGAATTTATGACGAGCTTGGAATTGGTGAATACAAGCTAGTAAAAGATGTAGATTACCAAGAGAATAATTTAGAAAAGATTACCAACAGAATCTATGAATATACTGACGATTGGAGGGAAGCTGATTGCGACGTACTAATATTAACGCGCAGTGACATCGTTAAGTTAGACGAGAAACTGGCAATTTTGGAAGCTGAAAGCAACGATCGATGGTACATAGGAATGATTCAAGCAATTAGGGACTTTATGATTAAGCATCCCAACCTAGAAGAGTTTGTATTTGAGGGAGAATGGTAAATTTTGTGGAGAGTAGTGATGCCAATGCACTCGTTAAAGAACATCTCGAATTATGCAATTATAAAGTGTCGGGCTACTGGGATCAAAAAGATGAATTTTATGAAGAAATTACGTTGCCTCCTTCCCTGTCGGCTGAGTTAATCAGCAGTTCTATTGGTGTTACAGACAGAGAAGAATGGATACAACTGAAATTTGTCCTCAAAGCTGATAGGCTTGCTTCAGAAGATAAACTTAGTCACGGACGGACAGAAAAAAAGATTGGCGAAGTGATTCTGATTTATGATAAAAATATGGAATTTGTTGATGAGAATTGGCAAATAGATATCGATTCTCCTTTTGTTATTGTCAAACGTTAACAAAGATATGCGATCGCCCGCAATAGTTAGCATAAAAAGGATAATTTATGCAAGTACGGACACCACTAACAGTGATTACTGGGCCACTCGGAAGCGGCAAAACAACTCTGCTTCGTCACATCCTCGATAGTTTTCCCAAAAAAATCGCCATTCTGATGAATGAATTTGGCGAAATTGCGATCGACACCAAAATTATTCAAGGTAAAAATGTGGAAATGGCCGACCTTGGCGGGGGGTGTGTCTGCTGTTCGCTGCTGGGCGAATTTGAAGCTGCTGTCAACGAAATTGTCGATACAGTCGATCCCGATAATATTGTAGTGGAAACAACCGGAGTTGCGGAACCGGATGCACTGGTTTTCGATATTCAAGAAAGTCTCACTAGAGTGCGTTTGGATGGAGTTGTCACCGTCATCGATGCGGATGCAATGGTAAAATATCCGCAAGTCGGTCATACCAGCAGGATGCAAATTGAAGCGGCAGATACCATCCTTTTAAATAAAGTGGATTTGGTGTCGGAAATTGAGTTAGAAGCTATAGAAAAAAAGCTCAATTCCTTCAACGAAATTGCCTCAATTTTGCGAACGAAACGGTGTCAGGTAGATGTAGATTTGCTATTCGGTATTGGTAGAGAGCGAATGCAACCGCCACCCCACCACGTTCATCAACCGGAATTTGAATCTTTCGGCTACAAAACTGCTGCCATTTTAAATAGCGAACGTTTTGGGGAATTTGCCAACTTACTACAAACAGATGTTTATCGATCCAAAGGTTTTGTAAAATTTTCGGATGGAAATTATCTGTTTAATTTTGTAGCTGGACGTTGGGATTTGGAGCCGTTTGAACAAGAGGGAACCGAACTGGTTTTCATCGGCAAAAAAGTGTGCGATCGCCAAGAGCAAATTATCAGTCAATTAAAATTGTGCGAGCAATAGCTTATGGATTATGAGTTTCTGGAAGATGTTGCCACTGCGGATATTGCTTTTCGCGCTAATGGAAAAGATTTACCAGAACTTTTCCAAGCCGCAGGCGATGCGACTGTCAACACCATGATCGATAATTTGGAAGAAATAAAACCAAGGGAAACGCGCAGTTTCACCTTAGAAAATGATGCCTTAGATTTGTTGCTTTTCAATTTTTTGCAAGAACTAATTTATTATAAAGACAGCGAATTACTTTTATTGAGAGCGCAGGAAGTTCAGATTGAAGAGAAAGATAACTTATATCATTTGAGTGCGGTTACTGCGGGAGAAAAGCTCGATCCAAACCGACACGAACAGCGCGTAGATGTCAAAGCTGTGACATTACATCAATTTGAATTGCGAAAAAGCGATCGCGGTTGGACGGCTATGGTAATCCTTGATATATAGTCCGCTCGGAAAGAGCCGTCAACCCGCTTGTCGGTTGGCAATATTTTTAAGCCATCCTATGTGCCAAATAACTTCAGGTTTATTCTCACACGAGTATAGGCTAACTGTGCCGGCGACGCGATTAGTCTATACTTTTTTTAGTAGAGTGTATTGCCTACCTTGCAGAAAAGCGGTGTTAGACGCGGTTGACCCAAAATAATAGTGCCTCAAATAGCAGTCGATCGTCAATCCGGGTTGTAAAATACCACCGCTAGATATCGACAAAGAGGCTACGATCCTTCTCATCTACTCTGGGTGCCAGATTGTATGCAGCTTAATCCCTAAAGTCACACAACCAAACTATGATAGACCTTCCTGGCATTGCCATCAAAGCTCCCATCTATGAAAGCGTCAACTCCGAAGTTTACCGAGGCATCCGAGTCGAGGATAACCAACCTGCGATCGTCAAGGTGCTGAAGCAAGACTATCCCACGCCAGATGAGCTTCGCAGATACAAGCAAGAATATGAAATCAGCTGCAAACTTAATATTGATGGTGTCTGCAAAGCTTATGGATTAGAAAGCTATCAAAGGACGATGTTCATCATTTTTGAAGATTTTGGCGGGGAATCGCTAAAAAAGTTGATGAAGGAGCGAAAATTTACATTAGCTGAAGTTATCCGAATTGGTGTGGCTATTGCCGATAGCTTAGGTCATATTCACGCAGCCAATATTATTCACAAAGATATCAATCCATCTAATATAGTTTTTAACCCAGAAACCCAGCAACTAAAAATCATCGACTTTGGTATTTCCAGCATTTTTACCCGCGAAAATCCCACCCTAAAAAATCCCAATGTTTTAGAAGGTACTTTGGCATATATATCTCCGGAACAAACAGGGAGAATGAACCGCTTCCTGGATTACCGCACGGACTTTTACTCTCTCGGTGTCACTTTTTACGAACTCCTCACAGGAAAACTGCCGTTTGAGACCACCGATGCTTTAGAGTTGCTGCATTGCCACATTGCCAAACAGCCAAATGAAGTCAAAAGTGAAGAAATTCCACAGGTTATTTCAGATATTATAATGAAATTAATGGCGAAGAATGCAGAAGATCGCTATCAGACTGCCTGGGGAATTAAAGCCGACTTAGAGGAATGTTTGTCGCAACTACAGACAAATGGATTTATATCTTCTTTCCCCCTCGCTTCGCAAGATATTTCTGATAAGTTTCAAATTCCTCAAAAACTCTACGGACGCGAGAGAGAAGTGGAAACCTTACTGGCAGCATTTGAGCGAGTCAGCGGTACGGAACAACTAACAACGGACAACGGACAACGAACAAGTAACAAAATTGAAATGATGCTGGTGACAGGTTATTCCGGCATCGGGAAGTCAGTTTTAGTGCAAGAAATTCACAAACCTATTACAGAAAAGCGCGGCTATTTTATTTCTGGCAAATTCGATCAGTTTCAACGCAACGTCCCCTACTCTGCGGTTGTGAGCGCTTTGGAAGGATTAGTGCGGCAAATTTTAACCGAAAGCGATGATCGGCTAAAACTTTGGCGACAAAAACTAGAGGCAGCACTTGGCTCGAACGGTCAGGTAATTATTGATGTAATTCCCGAAGTAGAATTGATTGTTGGCAAACAACCAGCGGTACCAGAGTTAGGGCCACAAGAGTCGCAAAATCGGTTTAACCTTGTCTTCCAAAACTTCATCCGAACATTTTGCTTAAAGGAGCATCCGTTAGTCATTTTTTTAGACGATTTGCAATGGGCAGATGCAGCTTCTCTGAAGTTTATAGAACTGATGATGACGGAAGTGGAATTACAATATTTGTTCTCGATCGGAGCGTATCGCGATAATGAAGTGAATCCATCCCATCCGTTGATGATAACTATTGATGAGTTGCAGAAAAAAGGAGCAACGGTCAATTTTATAAGTTTAACTCCTTTAAATATGCAGCAGATCGGTGAATTGATTGCCGATACTTTACACAGCGATACTCAGTCGGTCAAACCATTAGCAAAATTGGTAGATCGGAAAACAGAGGGCAATCCTTTCTTTGTGAATGAATTTCTCAAAACTTTGCACGCAGAAAATCTGCTCAATTTTAATTTGCGTTCTCGAAGTTGGCAATGGAATATCAATCAAATTGAGGCAGTAGATATAACTGATAATGTCGTGGAATTGATGATAGGGAAGTTGAAGAAATTGCCAGATGCAACGCAGCAGGTGTTGCGCTTGGCTGCTTGTGTAGGCGCATCTTTCGATCTAAATACTCTATCTATAATCTGCGAAAAATCACCTGCTGAAGTTTTCCAAAATTTAATTCCGGCAGTTCAGTCCGCCTTAATTCTCGCTGCATCTGAATGGGATTATCAATTGTTAATTCAAAATTATCAATTTTTGCACGATCGCGTGCAACAAGCAGCTTATGCCTTGATTAATGACGAACAAAAACAAGCCGTTCACTTACAAATAGGTCGCCTGCTTTTGCAAAATACTCAACCGCAAGATTTAGGCGAGAAAATCTTCGAGATCGTCGATCATCTCGACCTGGGAGTTGCACTTGTTAGCACCCAAACAGAACGGAATGAAATTGCTCGATTAAATCTGATTGCTGGTGAGAAAGCTAAAGCGGCGACAGCTTATGAAGCAGGGCTAAAGTATCTGACAGTAGGTATGGATATTTTGGATAAAAATCGCTGGGCAGACCAGTATGAATTAAGTTTAGCCCTCCATAAGGAACGAGCAGAAGTTGAGTATTTAAGCGGAAACTTTGAGCGCTCGGAAAAATTGTTTACGATTACTTTGAAGCGGGCAAAATCTAACTTTAACAAGTTGGAAATTTACAGAATATACATGAATTTGTGCATGACCCAAGGAAAATTTATTCAAGCCGTTTCTTTGGGCCTAGATGGATTGCGTAGTGTGGGAATTGACGTACCCAATTCCCAAGCAGAATTGTTAAATGTTATTTCAGCAGAATCAGAACAAGTTGCCGCCAAACTTCAGAAACGTAACATGGAAAGCTTGCTTGACGACCGAGAATGTCAAGACGACGAAAAGAGACTTTGCATGAATTTGATAGTGGATTTATGGGCAGCAGCTTATTTAATGGGAGACCGAAACTGGTCGGATTGGTGCAGTTTTAAAATAGTTAATTTTACCCTGACATATGGCGTTGTAGGTGCTTCTGCATTTGGATATATACTCTATGGATTCATATTAGCTGCGCGGTGTCAATACCCACTAGCTTATCAGTTTGGGCAACTAGGTTTTCGGCTCATTAATAAGCTCAACATACGGACTTTGTTTGGTAAGGTTACCAACATTTTTGCTCATACGATCGGGCCATATCAAGTTCACCTGAGAAACAATGTGGATCTTTATGCTTTATCGACGATCGCCTGTTTGGAATGCGGCGATTTAATTTACGGAGTCTGGGCTATATATTATAGAATATGGGCAAGGTTGATAGTCGGCGATGAATTAGCAGAAGTTTATGAAGATAGCAAAAAATATTTGCTTAGAGTGCAAAAAATTAACGATATGAATATATTTTATTCCTATCTTAGTTTGCGAGACACGCTCCGCACTTTGCTGGATGATAATGAAGTTGTCGCACCAGATGAATTGTTTGATGAAGCACTAATTTTAAAGGCATGGCAAGAGAGCGGTTTTAATATTGGCATTCACTGGCACGGCACTCGTAAGTTACAAGTTTTATTGATTCAAGGTGAATTTGCCAAAGGCGCTCAACTCGCCATAGAAAATGAAAAAACAGTGGCAAGTTGTGCGGGTTTTTATAATATAATCGAACATTATTTTTACTCTTCTTTGTGTCTAGCTGCCCATTATCCTGTAGCGTCTGAAAAAGAGCAGCAAGAATACAGGAAAATTCTGGCAGATAATGAAGCAAAAATGAAGATATGGGCAGATAACTGTCCGGTAAATTATTTGCATAAGTATCTGTTGATCGAGGCAGAAATCGCTCGCCTTTCCGGTCAAGATTTAGAGGCGATCGACTACTACGATCGCGCAATTGAATCGGCCAGCGAAAATAAATATATTCAGAATGAAGCTTTAGCCCATGAATTAGCCGCTAAATTCTGGTTAAGCAAAGGGAAACAAAAAATTGCCCAAGTTTATATGACTGATGCCTACTACTGCTATTTGCGTTGGGGAGCGCAGGCGAAGGTGAAGTATTTGGAGTCAAAATATCCGCATTTAATTACTAAATTATCGACAAATACCGTTAGTAACATTAATACGACAAATATAAGCGTCTCAACTACCAGTAGCTCGATTGCATCTCTCGATTTTGGCACATTAATAAAAGCATCGCAAGCGATTTCCGGTGAAATTTTACTGGAAAAGTTACTTTCCAAGTTGATGAAAATTATCATCGAAAATGCTGGGGCACAAATTGGCTACCTAGTTTTGCATTCCCACACAGAACAAGGGAAAGAAGAGGGTCAACTGTTAATAGAAGCCAGCGGTGTGGTGGATTCTGATAACGTCGCGGTGTTGCAGTCAGTACCTATTGAAAACCGCCTACCCGTATCGATCGTCAACTATGTTGCCCGCACAAAGGAAACGATCGTCCTCAACGATGCGGTTAGCGAAATGCAAAATCCAAAATCTAAAATCCAAAATCCAGATGACCCCTACATCAAAAAAAATAAACCTAAATCTATCTTGTGTGCGCCGTTAATGAATCAAGGTAAGCTTTGGGGCATTGTGTATCTGGAAAATAATCTGACCGCAGCAGCTTTTACTCCTAACAGTTTGGAAGTTTTGCAACTGTTATCCGGACAAGCGGCGATCGCGATTGCCAATGCCAAACTTTACGCTGAAGTCAAGCAAGCCGAAAAGTTGTTAGCAGAATACAATCGTACTTTAGAAATCCAAGTTGCCGAACGCACTCAGGAACTTTCGCAAGCGCTAGAAAACCTCAAAGCTACCCAAGAAGAACTCATCCAATCTGAAAAAATGGCAGCTTTAGGACAACTGGTTGCTGGCGTTGCCCATGAAGTTAATACTCCGCTGGGGGCAATTCGATCGTCAGTTGAAAATATTGCCGAATTCATGAATTCATCGCTCCAAAAATTACCAGAATTTTTTCAACAACTTTCTCCAGAACGCCAGCGAGACTTCTTCGCCTTGCTGCAAAATTCAACCCAACAAACAACTGCCTTGTCTAGCAAAGAAAGACGCTCATTCAAACGCGCTTTAGTCAGTCAACTAAATTCTTATAACGTTGCCAATGCCGATACCGTTGCCGATACTTTAGTAGACCTGGGCATTTACGAAAATCTCGAACCGTTTTTGCCATTGCTGAAAGACCCGGAAAGCCAAAAAGTATTAAACACCGCCTATCAACTTGCCAGCGTCCAAAAAAGCACCCAAACCATTACCACAGCAACAAACCGTGCCGCCAAAATAGTGTTTGCCTTAAAAAGCTACGCTCGTTATGACCATTCCGGACAAAAGTTACGGACAAATATCACAGATGGGATTGAAACTGTGTTAACCCTTTATCACAACCAACTCAAGCATGGTGTGGAAGTAGTGAGAAACTACGATGCCTCTTTGCCGACTGTTTTGTGCTATCCCGACGAACTCAATCAAGTCTGGACAAATTTGATTCACAATGCTTTACAAGCAATGCACAATAATGGAACCTTAACCATTAATGTGACTGCACAAGATAGTTGCTTAAATATAAGCATAACCGATAGCGGTACGGGTATACCACCGGAGATTATGCCGCGAATATTTGAACCATTTTTTACTACAAAACCAGCCGGCGAAGGCAGCGGTTTGGGATTGAATATTGTGCAGAAAATTATTGATAAACACGAGGGTAAAATTTGGGTAGATTCGGTGCCGGGTAAAACTAAATTTACCGTGTCATTACCAATTAACTAAATCAGGAATAATCCATTTATGCCTAAACCAGTAATTTTATGCCTTGATGATGAAAGCGTTGTTTTAAATCGAAAACCTGGCTGGAAAAAGAACTTATTGAAACCATAAAGGATGGCTTGGAAAAAATATGAAAAATCCGGTAATTATATGTGTTGATGACGAACAGACAATACTTGATAGTTTGAAAATAGAATTAAAAAAAGCCGTCGGCGATATATATATTATAGAAACTGCGGAAGGCGGTGAAGACGCTATCGAATTATTAAGAGAGTTGCAAGAAGATGAATATGAAATTGCTTTGATAATTTCTGATTATATAATGCCCGATATCAAAGGGGATGAATTATTAAAGCGCGTCCATGCAATTTCGCCCAAAACTATTAAAATAATGCTGACAGGGCAAGCAGATATTGAAGCGGTGGCCAATGCAATAAATTATGCTAATTTATATCGTTACATCAGCAAACCTTGGGAATCGGAAGATT
This sequence comes from Aerosakkonema sp. BLCC-F183, assembly GCF_041929145.1. NCBI lineage: Bacteria > Bacillati > Cyanobacteriota > Cyanophyceae > Aerosakkonematales > Aerosakkonemataceae > Aerosakkonema > Aerosakkonema sp. BLCC-F183. Next base: position 28,524 of record NZ_JBHFNU010000023.1, read on the forward strand.
TAAAACTTACGGTAAAAGAAGCCATACGCAGTTACTTTCAAGACAAAATATTAGCGGAACAAAATGCGAAATTGGAAGTTTACAATCATAAGTTAGAAGAGTTAGTAAGAATCCGCACAGCAGAATTAGAACAAAAAAATCTGCAACTAGAACAAGAGATTAGGGAACGCCAACAAGTAGAGACGGCACTGCAAGCATCTGAGGTGGAACTGCGTGCCATTTTTGCGGCGATGACCGATGTTGTGCTGGTCAGAGATGCCGAAGGACGCTGCCTTAAAATTGCCCCCACACATACGGAAAACTTGTACAAAACGCCGACTGAAATGATTGGCAAGACGCTGCACGATGTTCTGCCAAAACAGCAAGCTGACCTGATTTTTAGCGGGATTCAACAAGCTCTCTTAACTCAGCAGACGGTTTATGTTGAATACAACGTAACAATTCAGGAGCGAGAAGTTTGGCTGGGAGCAAATATTTCACCTCTTTCTCCAGAGGCGGTAATTGTAGTAGCGCGAGATATAACCGATCGCAAGCATAGAGAAGAAGCATTACAATTAATAGTCGAAGGGACAGCCTCAACAACAGGTGATAGCTTTATGCGTTCCTGCGTCCGATATCTGGCTGAAGTACTGCAAGTTCGTTATGCCTTGGTAACGGAGTGGGCCGATCGAGAAAAAACAAAAGTGCGTACACTGGCGTTTTGGACTGGCTTTGATTTCAACGAAAACATCGAGTTTGAAATCGGTAATACCCCCTGCGGCGAAACAATTTCAAAAGCGAATATTTGCTTTTATTCTAATAAATTAATCGATACTTTTCCTAACAATAAATTAATCTCTAGACTGGGCATACAAAGTTATGCGGGAATGCCTCTAGTTAACTCCAGCGGAAATGTATTAGGCCACTTGGCAGTCATGGATATCAATCCGATGGCAGATGACCAAACAAGAGAGTTAATTTTAAAAATTTTCGCTGCCAGAGCCGCTGCTGAATTGGAACGAAAAAAAGCAGAAGAAGCACTCCAAGAATCTGTATATGCCGCAGATGCGGCCAACCGTGCCAAAAGTCAATTTTTGTCCAAGATGAGTCACGAACTGAGAACTCCACTAAACGCCATCTTGGGGTTTACTCAAGTAATGAACCGCGATGCCTCCCTCTCGGCTGAGCAGAAGCAACAATTGGGAATCATCAATCGCAGCGGCGAGCATTTGCTAGCATTGATCAACGACATTTTAGAAATGTCTAAAATCGAATCGGGCCGGGTAACGCTGAATGAAAATAGCTTTGACCTGTGTCGCTTGCTAACCAATCTCGAAGAGATGTTCCAACTCAAAGCTAAATCTAAAGGTTTAGCGTTAATCTTCCAACTCACTCCAGAGGTTCCCAAATACGTCAAAACGGACGATAACAAGTTACGCCAAGTCTTAATTAATTTACTGGGAAATGCCATCAAATTTACAGAAAAAGGCAGTGTCATCCTGCGCGTGAAAGTGGATGGTTTATCGAGAGCGACGACGAACAATTCTCGACTGTTGTTTGAAGTAGAAGACACCGGCCCAGGTATTGCTCCTGAAGAAATGACGCTCCTATTTGCACCTTTCGGACAAACGGAAAGCGGTCGAAAATCCGAGCAAGGAACTGGATTGGGTTTACCCATTAGCCGACAATTTGTACAGCTGATGGGAGGGGAAATTGCCGTGAGCAGTACTCTGGCTAGAGGAACAACTTTTAAATTTGATATTCCCGTTTCTGTAGTTGACGATCTCAAAGTTCCCGCTGTACGACAAACTCGCAAGATAATTGGCCTAGCACCCAATCAACCGAAGTATCGCATCTTGGTGGTTGAAGATGTCAAAGTCAGCCGCCTCCTGTTGGTTAAATTGCTTACAGCCATTGGCTTTGAGGTGCATTCGGCTGCCAACGGTAAAGAAGCAATTGTCCAGTGGGAGAACTGGCAACCGCAGGTAATTTTCATGGATATACAAATGCCGGTGATGGATGGGTACGAAGCCACCAAACGCATCAAAGAGCATCCTCTCGGTAAAGCAACTGCGATCGTCGCTCTGACTGCCAGCGCCTTTGAGGAAGACCGCATTGCTATTTTGTCGGCAGGCTGCGATGATTTCGTCAGCAAGCCCTTCTCGGTCGAGCTAATCTTAGAAAAAATGGCTCGCTATTTAGGGGTGCGATATATCTACGACGAGCCGATCGCGATCGAGTCGGAAGTTCAACCAAAAAAAGAAGAACTTTTGAGGGGTATGGCTTCTCCAGATTCGGACGGTAACTCAAATCTCCCCCTCGATACCTACTTGTCCCAAATGCCTGCCGAGTGGGTAGACCAGCTATACAACGCCGCAGCCCAATGCAGCGATAGTCTGATTTTTGAGCTAATCGAGCAAATTCCCACCAGCATTCCCCCCTTGGTCAACACCTTGAAAGAATGGGCAGATGACTTTCGTTTTGATAAAGTTATAGATTTAATTGAGCAGTCAAGAAAATGAATAACAACCAACTATTAACAAATAAAATCGAGAGTGCAAAAGAGATTATCCTCAACAGCAAAGGAAATATTCTTATTGTTGACGACAAACCGGATAATCTCCGCCTTTTGGCGACTATACTAGGCGAGCGGGGGTATGAAGTACGCAAAGCGTTGAACGGTCAAATGGCGATAACTGCGTGTCGGGCATCTCTACCCAATTTGATATTACTCGATATTAATATGCCAGAAATGAATGGCTATGAAGTTTGCGAATATCTGAAAGCAAACGAGCCAACTCGCGATGTGCCGATCATTTTTATCAGCGCCCTAGACGATGTTTTGGATAAAGTAAAGGCTTTTGCTGTAGGTGGAATAGATTATATCACCAAACCGTTTCAGAGTGCGGAAGTTTTAGCTCGCGTGGAGAATCACCTGACGCTGCGGAAACTGCAAAAGCAATTGCAAGAACAAAATGGGCGGCTGCAACAAGAAATTAGCGATCGCATTTCAGCGGAAACAGCCCTGCGGGAAAACGAAATAAGATTGCGCCATCAGAACGCCGTGCTGGTAAAACTATCAAGAAATAACGCCCTCTACCGAGGCGACTTGAAAACTGCCCTCACAGAAATTACCGAAACGGCTGCTCATACACTGGAGCTCGAACGAGCCAGTGTTTGGCTGTATAACGATACAAAAAAAGCGATCCGATGTCTGGACTTATTCGAGCTGACTGGCAACCAACATTCACAGGGATTGGAATTAGCTGAGCCAAGTTATCCTGCCTATTTCAAAGCTTTGGCAGAAGATTGGACGATCGCAGCTGAAGATGCTCGCAACGATCCGCGCACGAAAGAATTTACAGATTCCTACCTAACTCCATTAGGTATCACTTCTATGCTGGATATCCCCATTCGACTGGGGGGACAAACAGTGGGAGTTTTGTGTCTGGAACACATAGGAATAGAGGCGGGGTCATCCCGCCTCTATCGTCATTGGACACCGGAAGAGCAAAATTTTGCAGCTTCCCTGGCAGATTTAGCGTCTTTAGCCTTGGAAGCGTGCGAACGCAAGCGATTAGAAGAAGAAGTGTCGCAACAGCAGCGCTTCCTAGATACGATCGTCCAACACATCCCTTTAGCAGTATTTGCCAAAGATGTTGCCGATGACTTTCGCTTTGTGCTGTGGAACAAAGCTAGTGAAAAGATGTTTGGCAATTCCAAAGAAGAAGCATTAGGGCGCAACGTCCGCGACTTATATCCCCAAGAGCAAGCAGATTTCTTCCTAGAAAAAGACTTAGAGGTGGTCAAGACGGGTAAATTAGTTGATATTCCCTCCGAAGCCATCAATACAAAATCCGGTCAAACAAAATGGTTGCGAACTCTAAAAGTTCCTGTGATTAACGATCGCTCTGAAGTTACGCACCTGCTTTGCATTTCCGAAGATATCACCGAACGCAAACTGGCTATGGAAGCACTGCGGGAGAGCGAGCAGCGATTTAGAAGTTTGGTTTCTAATATTGCCGGAGCTATCTATCGGGGTAAGTGGGACTCTGACTGGACAATGGATTTCATCAGCAATGTAATCGAGGAAATTTCTGGTTATCCTGCCAGTGAATTTATTCATAATCAAGTGCGAACATTTGCAAGTATTATTCATCCTGAAGATGCAGAGATGGTGCAGATAAATGTCGAGCGGGCACTAACTGCAAGACTTCCTTATATTCTAGAATACAAGATAATTCATGCCGATGGCAGCATTCGCTGGATTTACGAGAAAGGTCAGGGAATTTTCGATAGCAACGGGCAAATGCTCTGGCTGGATGGAGTGATTTTTGACATTACGGAACGCAAGCGATCGGAACAAGCACTGCGGGAGAGCGAGGCGCAGAAACAAGCTATTCTTTTGGCGATTCCGGATATCATGATGCGGATCGATCGCAATGGCTACTATTTAGACTTTATCCAACCGAAATTCTCCCAAATGTCGGCGATAAACATTAATCCGATCGGCCAACATTTATCGGAAGGATTTCCGCCAGAATTATACAGCCGGAGGATGTTTTATATTCACGCAGCTCTGTCAACGGGAGAAGTGCAAATTTACGAACAGCAAATAGAGGTTAATGGTGAAAAATTAGATGAAGAAGTCCGCGTTGTCCCGATCGATGATAATCAAACTTTAATTCTTGTCCGGGACATCACCGATCGCAAGCGAGCAGAAGAAGCTCTCCGAGAAGCTGAGGAGAAATATCGCAGTATTTTTGAGAACGCCACGGAAGGCATTTTCCAAACAGCCCCCGATGGACGCTTTTTGAGTGCGAATTTAGCCTTAGCGCGAATTTATGGCTACGACTCGCCGGAGGAATTGACCGAGAGTATCGCTAATTTAGGAAAAGAAGTTTATGTAGACCCAAATCGTCGGGAAGTTTTTGTCGGAATGCTGGCACAGAATGGCGCTATATCTAATTTTGAATCTCAAATTTATCGTAAAGATGGCAGCATTATCTGGATTTCTGAAAATGCCCATGCGGTTTGCGACGAGCAAGGGAAGTTATGCCACTATGAAGGAATTCTTACCGATATTACCAGACGCAAACTTGCGGAAGATGCTTTGCGAGAGAGCGAAAGACAATTGCGAAAACACAACAAAGTATTGGTGAAACTGACAAAAAATAAAGCGATCGCACAGGGGAATCTATCAGCAGCGCTAAAAGCAATTACCAAAGCAAGTGCCAAAATGTTGGGCATCGGAATGGTGAGCGTATGGTTGTATGACGAAACTGGATCTAAAATTCAATGCGTGAATCTGTTTGAAGCCGATCGCAATCGCTACTTTGAAGGATGGGAAATTACTATCGAAGATTATCCCATTTATTTCAAAGCTTTACAATCCTCCGGTTCCGTCGTTAGCGTTGATGCTCTAACCGATCCGAGACTTCAGGAACTGGTAGAATTTTACCTGATTCCCTTTGGCGTTCAATCTTTGCTGGATGTTTCGATTAGCCAGAGTGGTAAAACTCTGGGTATAGTGTGTTTGGAACAAGTGGGAAAAGTCCATCATTGGACGCCGGAAGAGGAAATTTTTGCCCGCTCTATTGCCGATTTGGTTGCTTTGGCAATAGAAGCTCGCGATCGCAAACGAGCAGAAGAAGCTTTGCGCTTAGAACAGCAAAAGTCGGAAGACTTATTGCTGAATATTTTACCGGAAGCGATCGCCGAAAAATTGAAACGCGAACAGCGTCCCATCGCAGAACATTTCAACGAAGTCACAATTTTGTTTGCCGATATTGTTGGTTTTACTCCCCTTTCGGCTAAAATGCCTCCCATCGAATTAGTCAATTTACTTAATGAAATTTTTTCGACTTTTGACGAACTTGCCGAAAAACACGGTTTAGAAAAAATTAAAACTATTGGAGATGCCTACATGGTTGTAGGTGGGATGCCGATCGAAAGAAACGACCACGCAGAAGCGATCGCAAACATGGCTCTGGATATGCAAGCGGCAATTAATCGCTTTCAAATTGAAAAAGGCGAGCAATTTCAAATCCGCATCGGCATCAATACAGGACAAGTGATAGCTGGAGTAATTGGCATGAAAAAGTTTATCTACGATTTGTGGGGCGATGCAGTTAACGTTGCCTCCCGGATGGAATCATCAGGTATACCGGGAAGCATACAAGTCACTGAAGCAACTTACATACTTTTAAAAGATAAGTATGTGTTTGAAAAAAGGGGAAGTATTTCTGTCAAAGGTAAAGGACAAATGGTTACCTATTTCCTCAAAAATAAAATCTGATTAAATAATTAAATTAGCAAGTGCAAAAGGGGGTGAATCGTGCCTTACTTAATCAAAGACCCAGACTCAGTGAATCAGGAAATGTATGAGTTAAAGTTCGGTGAAAATACCATTGGACGAGAGAAGGGCAACAGTATAGTTGTGACCGATCCTAGTTTATCCCGTCACCATGCCAAGATTACGGTCACTGATGATACCGTTATTATCGAGGATTTAAACAGTCGCAACAATACTTTTATTAACGGCACTAAAATCGAGCGCTACGAACTCAAAGATGAAGATTTAATCCATTGTGGCCATGTAATTTTTAAATTTGTAAGTTGCTTTGACGTTGGCTCGCCAACTGCGGGAGATGATGACAATTTGGGTTTGTCGATCGTCAAAAGATTATCCCCCAATGACAACCAAGTAGCAATCCAGGATTTATTGAACCAAAGCGGTGTGGAAAATCCGGGTTCGGTCTTGATGTTACGACAAAAAAATGCCGAACAGCGGGCAGTAGATAAATTAAAAATTTTGCTGGAAGTGAGCAAGCAGCTTTCTTCTCCAGAGGAGACTGACATACTTTTAGAAAAAATTCTCGACCTCTTGTTTAAGATCGTGCGGGTAGATAGAGCGATCATCCTGCTAGTTAATGAAGAAACAGGACAGTTAGAACAAAAAGCAGCCAAGCGTCGCGCTGGCATCCCGAAAGACGACCATTTTTACAGCAAAAAAATTGCCCATTTCGTTTGCAAAAATGGCGATGCTGTCTTAACTGCCGATGCTCGCGCAGACAATCGTTTCCACGATTCGGAATCAATTGTCATGCAATCAATCCACGCTTCCATGTGCGTCCCGATGAAACCAAGAGAGAAAGTAATTGGTGTGTTGTACGCTGATAATCTTTCTATGACGAATGTTTATTCTCAGGAAGATTTGGAGTTTCTGACTGCGCTGGTCAACCAAGCTGCGATCGCGATCGAAAACGCCCAACTCTACAAAAAGATGCAAGCAGAAGCGGTAATGCGAGCTAAACTGGAAAGTTTCTTTCCTATAGCTGTGAGTAAAAAGCTCAAAGAAGAAGGTAACTTAGAGATAGTTGATACCGAAGTAACAGCGCTTTTTTGCGACATCACCGGTTTTACGGAAATGTCCTCTAGAATGTCGCCGCGCCAAGTAATTGAAATGCTCAACGAATATTTCAAGGTAATGGTAGAGGATATTGTGTTTGAATACGAGGGAACATTAGAAAAATATATTGGCGATGCTCTTTTAGCAGTTTGGGGCGCTCCTTACCAACAACCCGACGATGCCGATCGCGCTTTACGAGCAGCAATCGCTATGCAGTGGGCAGTTACTCGCTTAAATGTGCAGTGGATAAAGCAGCGCAATTTAGAAATTCAAATTCATATCGGACTGAATACCGGGAAAGTTGCGGCGGGAAATATTGGCTCGCCTCGCTTAATTCAATACGCGACAATTGGCGACACCACAAATGTTACCAGCCGCATCTGTAGTGCAGCTAACGCAGCTGAAATTTTGATTTCCCAAACTACTTTGAACAAGTTGAGCGATCGCACTTTACCTATGGAAAAATTACCACCCGTCTCGGTAAAAGGAAAAGACCGACCGCTCCAGCTTTATCGCGTACTCTGGGAGCGTATAAAACCGCCCGGAATCGATCGCAGTCAAACTACCTCCCCTTTTTTAGGATAAACGGTGAACGGGAGAGCGGGAGTCAAAAGTCAAAAGTTAAAAGTCAAAAGTCAAAAGTCAAAAGTCAAAAGTCAAAAGTCAAAAGTTAAAAGTCAAAATTAAGAATTTCTTCCCGCTCCCCCACTCTTGCCTTATTTTTCTGTGAGAGTCCAGACGCCATCATCCCATTCTGTCTCGACAACTTCGGGGTTGTCCAGCCAATATTGACAGCGTTTTAGATATAAGGAAGTTGCTTTGTCGGGAATATTCATATCTTCCAGAATTATGCCAAATTCATTGATTGCTTTTCTAAATTTCTTTTGCAGATAATACTCGCGTCCTCGGCGATAAATATCGATTAATCTCTGCTTTTCCTCAGAAATTGAATCGTCACGCAATCCCACCAGTTCGTATATCGCCACTGGTTGAGTTTTACCCTGCACGCGAACGTAATCCAGTTCTCTAAACCAAATGCGATCGGCACAGTATCGGTAAGTATTTTCGCTCAAGACAATATCGCAACCATACTGTTTGCTGACACCTTGCAGGCGAGAAGCCAAATTCACACCATCGCCAATTACTGTAAACTCAATTCGTTTACTGGAACCAATATTGCCGCTAATCGCATTGTCGGAATTAATGCCAATACCGATCTTAATTTTTGACTGATTCATTTGCACGCGACGCGAATTGAATTCCTTTAAGCGACGGCGCATATCCACTGCTGTTTGTACAGCCATCCAAGCGTGATCTGGCAACGGTAGGGGCGCACCAAAAACCGCCATAATCATGTCGCCGATATATTTATCTAGCGTACCTTTATAATCGTAAATAGCATCTACCATCGTCTCAAAATATTCGTTGAGCAAGCAGACTACCTTTTCTGCTTCCATCCTTTCAGCTAAGGTAGTGTAGCTGAGAATATTGGAAAAAAGAATCGAAACTTCTTTGCGATCGCCACCCAATTTTGCATCACCAGCTTTGAGCAATTCTTCTGCCAATTCCTGAGTCATGTAGCGATACATAGTACTCTTGAGCCGCTTCTCATCGCTGATATCTTCTATGAGTACTAAAACACCGTAAACCTTAGTTTCATCGCTGGCATCGGTGATAGAATTAATCGATAAGTTAACGCTATGTTCTTCACCTCCCGCCGCAATTAAGGTTTTATCAGGATAATATTGCTGGCGTTCTTTTTCTTCTTTTGGTGTCAAAGCTATCTGGAACCATTTAGTAAAATTGCCTTCTTCTATCTGGATTAAATCGACAACCGATCGTCCTTCCAATTTGTCTTCGCTGTACAAGCCCAAAAGCCGCTTCGCACTTTTATTGGCAGCGATAATATTCCCGGCTTTATCAGTAGAAATAATGCCATTATTCAAGCTACGCAGAATATCTCTTTGAATTTGTTCCTGTTGTTTAACAGTGGCAAACAATTGGGCATTTTGCAACACTACTCCCGCTTGCACATTAAATGCCTGCATGAATTCTAGATCCGTGCGAGAAAAACTTGCCTTCCAGCATTCAGGTGCTTTAGGCCAATCTTCAGGATTGTAGTCTGGGAAATCACCTTGTCGGCGTTTATTGATTAATTGAGTTACGCCGATCAATTGACCGTCCGTGTTAAAAACGGGCATACAAAGTAAGCTACAAGTGCGATAACCGCTTTTGCGATCGATTTGTTTGCTAGTCTCGGAAAGGGGAGAGTCATAAATGTCAAACGGAATCACTAGCGGCTGACCCGATTCCACAACTCTGCCAGGAAAGCCCGCTGTTTTGGGAATGGAAATTTCTTTTAATTCGCCACCGATAGGAATTTTTGTCCACAAGCGATCGCGTTCTTCATCTATCAACCATAGCGTACTCCGATCTGCATTCATCAATCTTTTAGCTTCGTTCATAACGCGCTTGAGCGTTTCTTCTAAGTCCAAACTGCTTTGGCTGAGCGCTTGCGTTGCTTTGATTAGTGCATCCCCTGCCCGTTGTTTTTGAGCGGCTATATAAAATGACTGTGAAGCTTCCAAAATCAGCCGGATGGAAGGTGCGAACTCAGTAAAAAGTTCTTCATCTTCTCGCGTAAAACCTGCTAAATCGATGCGCTCTTCTAAAGAATTTTCTGTATTATTTTGGTCTTTTAATTTATTAACTAATTGCACAACTGCAACTAAATCTCCTTGCTCATTTAATAGCGGTAGCGCTAGCATAGTGTATGTGCGATAATTGCTTTCTTTATCCGCATTTTTGCCATAAAATGAGCGGGGATCGTCATAAAAATCATAAGGAATATTGACCGCTTTTTTCAAAGTAGCAACTTCTCCTGCGATTCCTATATCTGCTGGCAAGCGAATTTCTAGAGTACCGCTCTCCTCTTCGTTAGCCACAATTGACCATAATTCATTCTTTTCTCGATCGAATAAATAAATTCCAGTACTATCGGCCCTCAAAAGCTCTCTTGTTTTCAACGCGATCGCCTGCAACATTTCGTTAAGTACACTATCAAAACCCTGAGATTCCATCAACATTAACAGGGTTTGTTTGACTATTTTTAATTTATCTTCTACATCGGCGATTACTTGTTGAAATCTTTCTTTATTTAACGGACTTAGAAATGCAGAAAAAGTACTTCCGCTTGTGGCTATTCCACCAGATGATGCCAAATCTTCCTTCGCTTGTTTTTTGATTTTTAAAGCTTTTTGAGCCGATTCTAACGCCGACTTTAATGCCCTTTGAAGTTCTCTTTTTTCCAGTTCCTGACTGGCCATTAAAAATTGATAGTCTTGATTTCCCAGGCTATCGGCTGCCCATCTCAGCCCTTCTTGTAAAGCTTGTCCGCGCAACAAATAAGATTCATCTTTGCCATCGGAAGCTAACCAAGAGGCAAGCGCTTCTGCATAAGGTCGCAGGGAAGCTAACATTTGTTCTACCCAATGAGAATTGAATACAGAAGCGTAGATAGGATTATAAACTCTTAAATTGCCATCCTGTTTGACAACTAAACCAAAAAGCCGCAGCTGCATTTCTTGGGGAGTTTCTTCTGCCAACTGCTTTTTTTGTTGCAATATTTGCTGATAAAGCCTTAGCAACCGCCCTGTATTTTGTTTATTCTTCAAAACGCGATCGCGTATCGTTTTTAAATGTTCGGGTTCATCTTGGATTTCCCAATTTTCGATCGCACGCGATCGCACCAAATTTTCCACCCATTCTGCCTCATCATCTACCGCTACTCGCTCGGAATTCAAAATAATTTGACACAGCTTTTGCGTAAGAAAAGGCTGTCCGCCTGTCCAAGCTAATACCTCTTTAAGAACTAGCAAAGGATTGCTAACTTTTCCTACCAATCCCTGCGCCAAAGGCCAAACTTCGTGCAATTCAAATCCGCGCAGTTCGATCGCTCGCCCGATATTAAAAGGCGTGCGATTTTTGTCTTGAATTAAATCCGAAGGAGTCGCCACTCCCAGCAACACAAAAGTAAGCCGTTGATATTGCGGCTCGTCGGCGCGTTTGTTGTAACAGGAACGAATAAATGCAAAAAAATCGTCTGTGGGAAAATTCAAACCGAGAACGCTATCGATTTCATCCACAAAAACCGCAATATTTTGGCTAATTTCTTTAAGCAATACCTCTTCAATAAACTCCCCCAATCTCTGCACCGGAGCCAGAAAATCCCGCTCTCGCCACCAACTCCTGATATTAACTTTACCCAATAAATTTAAATTGCTGGCTAATGTGTAAGTAATACCTGCATACCACTGATTTTGAGGAACATCTTGACTGCCGATCGCTGTTAAATCAATAGCAGCACAGGCAACACCCTCCCGAATCAGCTTTTGCATTATTTGCACTCTTAGGGAAGACTTACCCATCTGTCGAGAATTGAGAACGTAACAAAATTCTCCCGCTTTTACACCTTCATAAAGATCGGAGTCAGCCTGTCGCAACACATAGCTGGGAGCGTTAATTGGCAAACTGCCACCGACTTGATATTGATATGCCGAGTTTTCCAATTTTTGATTCTCCATTTCAAGCTAAAATCTGAAATCTAAAATCTAAAATCTAAAATTAGCTGAGGCGATCGCGAAAATACTGCCGATACAAATTACACCTGGGAGTAGACTCATTTCCTTGCAGATGCACCAGTCCCAAACCGTGTAACTTAAACGCCTGCATTGATTCTAATTGCACCGCCCCATCTTTCACCACCATTTCCTTCATCGCCGCCGCCAATTCCGGATGCTGTCCCAAAATCCACAAATGCCGCCGCAAGTGATCGCCATAAAGTCCCGCTTCCGTAGCAGCAGTTTCTAAAAGTTGCGATAGTGTCATATCGTGACGCGCCAAGTGATAAAGAGCCAGTCGCACTAAATAAGGATGTCCTCCTACCATTGCCATCAATTGTTCCACTTGAGCAAAATTCCAATTCAATCCGTGGCGCTGCACCAGTTCGTATACCTGTGGTCGATTAAACTCCGGCAATTCGATCGGCAACCCCACATTAAATGGCGATTGATTCACATTCAAAGGAATATAAACTTCTGTGGAATGTACAACCACCATGCGGAAATTTTTCCAAATTTCGCGAAACTTTGCCTCCTCGTGCCAAGCACGCAACAAGCTAAAAAATTCGTCGGCAATTTGCGGATATTGAAAAATGCGATCTACTTCATCCAATCCCAATACAAGCGGACTTGTAACGTTGGTTAACAGATAATTTTCAAAGTAATCTTTGCAACTAATTTTGCTACCAAATTCCTCATCCCAGTATTCAGCCAACTTATTCGGCAACTGCAAACCCCGCCCCACATTTAAGCAAAACCACCGCAAAAATTTAGCCAAATCTTCAAAAATGGCATTATCTGCAAGTTGAAAGCTCAAAGAAACTACTCGGTAGCCTTTTTGAGCGCTGTTATTTAGAATCCTCGCCATTAACGATGTTTTACCCATTTGTCTGGGAGCTTTAATTCTGATTAAAGCTCCCGGCTGCAAAATTGTTTCGTAACAGCGCTCTTCGATGGGAAGGCGCTCTACATAAAAGGCAGAATCGAGAGCTACCGAACCTTCTGGTAATTCCGGCGCAGCTACGGGTACAGGCGGTAATTGAGAGTTTTCATCTGCCGATAAAGCTGGCAAGTTTGGTGGAGGTAATTGCTCTGTAAAAACATCAATATCTGTTAGTTTTCCTTCTGATAAAAAGCTCAAAACTTCTTGCAGAACAATGGGGGTATCGTCAGGCGATCGCCAATCTTGCTGATGAAATGGTTGTAGGTAAGAATATAGATCGTAACTGGGCATCCAATTAACAGAACAACCCACCCGAATTGGCAGAATAGCCGGTTTGTTGTCGGGACGATAATTGCGTAATTCTCTAGCTCGACGTACTTTTTCTGCAATCAACTCGCTCGTGGCAGATTTCTCGGATAGGAGCAGCAATAAATAATCGCTTCGCCTTAATTCTTCTTCCAAATGCAACAGTAGCCAACAATCACCCTGCTTTAAATTGTAGCGAGAATGTCTGCCTGTTTCTTCTAGCAAGCTAAGCGTCTCTCCCGCCAGAAATATTTCGTGTCCAGCCGCTTTTAATTCCACATAAATCTGCATAGCAAGGCTAAGTTCCGGTTCTTGTTCGCAGTGCGAAAGCAAAACTCTGGTATTCGCCGTCGTGCGAATTTGGTAAAGTGGTATCGCATCATTAATTCCCTTTAACTTTCTCGGCCCCCAGTAAATGGCCGGCATCTGGATATAATTTTTGACGACATCGTAAACAGTTTGCGATATACAAATACCCCCCGGTTCCGCCTCGTTTTGTAGGCGAGCTGCAATATTAACTCCATTTCCCAAAACATCTGCTTCCCGAAAAAATACATCTCCCAAATGAATGCCAATTCGATGGTTCAATACATCAATTGGATGCAAATTGCAAGCAGCTTTCTGAAGTTCTTTCTGAATTTCTACAGCGCAGGTAACGGCTTGGACGGCGCTGGCAAAGTACATCAGCATTCCATCACCCAAGGTTTTCATAACCTGGCCTTCGTATTCTCGGCACAGCTCTCTCATCAGCCGGAAGTCCCGGTCGATTAAATTGAGGGTATGCTCTTCGTCGAGTACCATCCGCGCACTAAAGTTCACCACATCTGTGAACACGATGGTGGCTAGAATGCGCTGTCCTGCAAAATTGGGCGGCAGAGCTGAGGAAAGCATAATTCGCCTTCTGGGAAGCTGACGGTTTGATGAGAGTGTATTGCACTAGATTAACGCAGGTTTTAGCTGATTTTTGTGCCACGCTCAACCGATATGTTCCCACAATACAACTTACAGCAGTGAAAAAGCCGTTATGAACGGTGTATTTAGGTTGACGAAATTGACTTGCCATACTCTATTATCATCTTGATACTAAATATTAGTTAACAAGCTAGGTATTTAGAGTATTTATATTACCTTATAATTAACCCAAAATCAAAAATAGAGCCTTCGGATTTATGGATAAAATGAGGGTGATGTGGGTTACGGCACAGTATTTAAATTATTGGTTGAACACCCTGAATTTATCGCCAGTGACTAACTTACCCTACGATTCAATATTTTTTTATTTATTACCAATTGGAATTTACTACTATTTATATATAGTCTTTAAATACCCCCCTATTTTTGTTAATATGAATAAGTAAAAATGTCAATTTGAGGCTGCATCTGCTGGTGCGATCGATCGGGAAGAATTAATTATCGGTATCCCGATCTCAACTGTTGTGCCCAAGTCTACACCAGCACTGTGTAAACTAATAGTGCCCCCCATCAGTTCCATTAATTTACGCGAGATGGCAAGTCCAAGTCCCGTTCCCCCATACTTGCGAGTTCTCGTACCATCAGCCATTACAAAAGGCCGAAACAGTTTTTTCTGCTCGTCTAGTGGAATGCCAATTCCCGTATCTTTAACGCTGACAACAACTGAAGAACTGTTATTGTTACCGTCTTTACCTGGGGTTGCTTCCTGGCGCATAGTAATAGTAATGCTGCCTGCTTCGGTAAACTTAATAGCGTTACCGATCACATTTAGGAAAACTTGTTTCAACTTGGCTGGATCTGCTTGAATTGCGATCGAATCGACAGGCTCAGACCAAAGCAACTGTAGTTTTTTTTGTTGAATGTGAACTTTTTGTAGATCGATTGCTTCTTTGACGATCGATCGCAAATCTACCGACTCCATCACCACCGAGAGCGTACCGGCTTCTATCTTTGACAAATCTAATATGTCATTGATAATATTGAGCAGGTGAATAGCCGCATCATCCGCCCGCTGTAAAAACTCCAATTCTTCTTCCCGATCGTCGCAGTAACCATCTCTTACCAAACGAATACAGCCAATGATACCATTTAATGGCGTTCTCAATTCGTGGGAAGTATTAGCTAAAAACTCGCTTTTTAATTGGTTAGCTGCTTGCGCTTCTTTCCAAGCAGTTTCTAGCTCCTCTGCCCACGCTGTCAGTCGTTCCACCATGCTATCAAGAGCTTCCACTAATTGATTAAACTCCTTGATTTTGAAGTCGTGGGGCATCTTGGACGGGAACCCTCGGCCCCGCACATTCAAGGCATAGTCTCCCAGTTTCTCTAGCGGACGGGCTAAATCGCGAGCTACATACAGGGTTGCGATCAGGTTAGCCCCTAATAACCACAGAACCAAATTGAACAGAACATTATTAATTTCTGCAAGTCCAAAAAGTGCATTATCCAAACTGGCAACTGCCAGAATAACCCATTTTTTATTTTGGTTATTGCTTAACGGACTGGGGATAGCCGTGTACCCAGCCACTGATTCGCCCCCTCGTTTTTCAAAAGCAAATAGATGCAGAAAATTCGGTTCGCCAGACAAGGCATTTTTAATGAGAATTTTCAGTCGATTCGCATCTTCCAGTTGCTCAACATTACGTCCAACCAAATTGGCAACCGGATGTTCTAAAATCGTTCCGGAATCATCAATTATTACAGTATAGCCTGCAAGAGAACCCGGCTTATCCAGCTGTTGCTGATACAAAGTTGAGTGAATAGTTAAAGCGTTGCGAAGTGCCCCCGTGCTGTCATAAACAGGTGCTGTAAGAACCAATTCCACTTCCCCATTTGAATTTATTTGTGTATCCTGAGAGGCATCTGTTGGGGATTTTCTCGATCGCAGTGGAGTAGCAACGCGAACGATCGATCGATCTGCCAGCATTTGACTTTGCTGCTGCGGCCATAAATTAGCTTGAATTGAAGCGATCGCTCTATTTCCACAGGTACTCACTACCACTTGACCCGTGGAAACGTTCGTAAGTTGAATGCACTCTATATTCGTCGGCAGTTGTTTTGTTAGCAAAGTGAAAAATTTTGCCACTTCCTGAGCCGATCCAGACTTTAAAACAACTGTTTCGCTAGCTGTAAGTAAGTTGGCCTCTAGCGCTTGAATTGACTCCTCAATTCTCTCACCTTTTCTAACCGCGCTTTCAGTTAAGTTTCGACGAGCGGTTTCCAACAGACTGGAGCGTGCTTTCTTATATATCACATATTGCCCCAACAGTAAAACCGGTATGCTCAGCAGCAAAATGCGGAATAGCAGGATGCGACGAAAAGAAGTTTGACGTGGCTTAGCCATAAACTGCATTATGGACATTCGCAGAATGGAAGGAACAGATAATTTACCTGGCTTAGCCATAGATAGTCTCTAACTCAAGATGCTTTAGATGCGAACCGCAAAAATCAGGAAGAATACACAGACTCGATCTATTTGGAGTATAAACAATTATTTGAGCTTGCCGTAGAATGCTTGCTTCAAGCCGCCACACATGGCGTTGGCAACGTCGGCAAGGGTGGGACAAGTGTGGGGAAAGTTTTACCGATCGCATAAGTATTAATACTCAGATAAGCAACTCGATCGATGCGGCTGGGTATTTGATGCGATCTCGACATAGCCACACCCCGCAGAATTCGACCTAGCAATGCACTCGATATCTTCATTGGCAAAACCGAGCAATCCGTAAACTGACCTCAAATTCCACACTCTAGATACTGGAAAGTCTGCTAAACTATCCGCATTTCTTAGCACAGCATAGCAATTTCTGTATGCCACTTCGGGAATTAAGCTTTGTCAGTACCCAACCCATCACTTCCCTACCGTATTTTCGCTATCGAGTCAGACTCAACGCAGCAGTTGACGCTGCTTCGCTACCCGGAGAACTGGGCAAATTAACTAGCAGTCTCAAATGGAAACACAAAGTTGCTATTCTTTCAGACCCTTCAAATGCAGCGATTCTCAGCCCGGTTCCTTTGTCCAGCCAAGACGATCGCTACACCATTCTGGCACAAGAGCAAATTGACTTAGCTAGCCAACACTACGAACACTTTTTATTTCAAGTTTGTAACTTTGCCCTTTTTAAAGCTTTTGAAAATGCTAAAAATCCTCCCAGAATTGACCGCATACTTAAACGAATTTATTCCCCAGCACCTTCTGCTAATCTATCCGCAAATCAAACATCAAACCTGATTGAAGGGCAGCGATATCTGACCTTCGACTTTATCCGAGACTGGCATCAACATCTAGTTTTAATTCTTGATTTTGCCAGCCAGTTTTACTCGCGTTTAACCCTTGAAGAATTAGGTATTGAAAACCTCAAACCTGGCGACAGATTAGTTCACACTTATGATGGTAAAGTCTGTGAATTCTTAGCAATAGGACAAGCAACAATCAATACACCATTGGTAGAATTAGGAAATAACAGCCTTGTTCAATACCATTTACAAAAAGACAACCTAACTGAGCAATTAGTCAATTTATTAAATTTATCCACGCCTGTGCTTATGGTTCGCTATTCCAGCGGTAACAAAGATTTTGATGCCCCCCATATGCCTCAACTCCTGCGTCAACTTTATGACCGAGAAGACGTAGATAATGATTTATTTAACGAGCAAATATGGCCAATTGCCGAAAAGGTCACTAAGGCAATTCAAAGCGTTCAATTCCTCAACACAAAAAATAGATTTAATTTGTCGAACTATCTTCCAGTTAACTTCTCAACGTCGTTACGGGAAATCCAAAATTTGCAACATTTTACAGAGGGAAAAAGGTCAAAAAATCTAGACTTTGGGCAGCGTGCGATCGCAGGCAAAAGCCAACGGATTTTAGTCGCTTATCCTACTGCGGGTGTTGGCAATTATCACTTGTTGGAAAAACCAGCAGAAATCAAAGCAGCTATTCTCTATCCCCAGCCTTGGGAGTCTCAGGCTTTAAGCTACACCGAAGCCTTAAAAAAGGAAATGGATAGATTTGGAATTAACCTGAAACGTTTTAGCCAACCCTACGATCCTCATAATCAAATCCAAATTCGAGAAATTTGTCAAAATCTTAAAAAAGAGTGCGAGTTTGTCATTGCCTATGTTCCCAAGCCTGGGGAGGAATATTTTACGCGAGAAGTTAACCCATATAAACTGATCAAACGGCAGTTGGTGCTTCGTAAGTTACCTTCTCAGATGATTACAAAATCTACTCTTAATAGAAGATGGAATGACTTTATCGTTCGGAATATTATCTTGGGAATAAATGCAAAATTGGGATATCTTAGTTGGCGACTGAACGAAATGCCAGGAACAGCCCAAGCCTTTATCGGATTGGATATTGGCAGAAAAGATAATGTGGCGGTAGGCGCTTCAGCTTTTTTTATAGACGCCAGCGGTCAGATGATAGGTTGGTCAAATGCACAGTTTCAAGCTTTTAGAGAAACATTCGATCGCGAAAAACTGAAAAATCTATTAATGGACTTGGTAAGTTTATATCGCCATCAGTTTCATCTGCCTCTCCAACATTTAGTAATTCACCGCGACGGTAAAGTACAAGATGAAGAATTTCAAGCAATTTCTGAGTTGAAAACGCAACTGGCAGATGAAGGTCTAAAATATCTGGATGTCGTGGAAGTGATAAAATCAGGAACGTGCAGAGCTGTTTTATGGAATCCGGAGAGTGTTGAAAATCCCTACACGAATCCCCAAAAAGGTTGGGGATGGGAACATTGTCGCCATGAAGCAGTAATTTTGACCACAGGCGATCGCGAAGCTAAAGTTAGTCCCAACAGTTCTCCCCGTCCCCTGCGAATTCGTCGCCGACTGGGTGAAACGGATTTACTCACTTTAGCAGAGCAAGTTTATTGGTTGAGCGAAATGCAGGTTGGTACTACTCAAACTATTCGTTTACCGATTACTACGTATTATGCCGATCGAGCAGCTGAATTTGCGTTGGAGGGATTGATACCAGTGGGGATTCAGCAAGACAAATGTCTGTGGTTTTTGTGATCGATCGCCCTTACACTACTGTTGTTCTAGCTATGACTGCCGATGGCAAAATTACTGATGCCAAGGCATCTCCCGCACGCTTTGGTTCACCAGCCGATAAAGCACATTTAGAAAAACAAATCGCTCTAGCTGATGCGGTAATATTTGGTGCCAGTACGCTACGCGCCTACGGAACAACACTGAGCGTTTCCAACCCTCAGCTACTCATACAACGAGAACAGCAAAACAAACCGCCACAACCATTACAAATTGTTTGTTCTCGTTCTGGAAAGATTGACCCGCAAATTCGTTTCTTTCGTCAGCCAGTACCTCGCTGGTTGCTCACCACGGCTAGCAGCGCTCAGTTTTGGCAGGAACGCCCGGAATTTGAGCGGATTTTGGTTATGGAAACATCAGAAGGCGGAATTGACTTTGTGGCAGCTTTTGGGCAAATGGCAGAGTTGGGTTTGGCAAGATTGGCCGTTTTGGGTGGCGGCGAACTGGTAGCATCGTTGCTGGCGGCAAATTTAATTGATGAATTGTGGCTGACGGTTTGTCCGTTAATATTAGGAGGAGCAACTGCACCGACACCAGTAGAAGGGGCGGGATTTTCACAGGATTTGGCTCCTCGCCTCCAACTTTTAGCCGTCGAACAGGTTGAGGGGGAGGTATTTTTGCACTATCGCCTGCAAAGATCGAAAAATTAGATTACGTTAAATGTTGCAATGCTCGATCAGGGCCGATCGCAATGGTAGAACAACTCAAGCCCCGCTATTCCGTAAACTGGATTAACCGCATCGACGAAATTCCCCAACAAGAGTGGGACGCCTTGGCAATGCCGCTGAATACCCCATTTCTGGAATGGGAATGGCTCAACAATATGGAAACTTCTGGCAGTACAAAGGCGCAAACTGGATGGCTTCCCCAACATTTGACGGTATGGCGAGATAGACAGCTGGTTGCCGCCGCTCCACTTTACATCAAAGGTCACAGCTACGGAGAGTTTGTCTTCGATCACCAGTGGGCAGATTTAGCTCAGCGATTGGGGGTGCAGTATTACCCGAAACTCCTGGGAATGACGCCGTTTACCCCTGCGGAAGGATATCGCTTTTTAATCGCTCCCGGCGAGGATGAAGATGAGCTAACGGAATTAATGGTAGCGGCGATCGACCATTTTTGCGATCGCAACCGCATCTCCGGCTGCAATTTCCTCTATGTTGACCCGGAATGGCGACCCGTAATGGAACGGCACGGTTTCACCAGCTGGCTGCACCACAGCTATATTTGGCAAAACAAAGGTTTTAAGACTTTTGACGATTATTTGGCCGTTTTTAACGCCAATCAGCGCCGCAACATCAAAAGGGAACGCAAAGCTGTCACAGAAGGGGGTTTGCAACTTCACACAGTCACGGGCGAAGAAATTTCCAAGTCGCTACTCAGCCAGATGTACCACTTTTACAGCGACCATTGCGACAAGTTTGGTTGGTGGGGAAGCAAGTACCTCACAAAGCGATTTTTTGAACAACTTTATCCCAAATACCGACACCGAGTATTACTTGTAGCCGCTTACAACGAAGCACAAAATCCCCATCATCCGATCGGTATGTCTTTTTGTATCACCAAAGGCGATCGCCTGTTCGGACGCTACTGGGGTTCTTCCCAAGAAATTGACTGCCTGCATTTCGATGCTTGCTACTATACCCCAATTGAATGGGCGATCGCCCACGGCATCCAAACTTTTGACCCAGGTGCGGGCGGACGCCACAAAAAACGCCGTGGCTTTCCTGCTACCGCCAACCACAGTTTGCACCGCTTTTATCATCCTCGTCTGAGTCAAATTCTGCGCTCTTACATCAGCCAAGTCAATGAAATGGAGCAGCAGGAAATCGACGCCGTTAACCAGGATATACCTTTTAGCCGTCGCGAGCCTCAACTTAACGCGGACTTAGAAACGCGATAATTTGGCTGATTTTTGTACTCCGGTAACCATTCGTTTTACTCACAAAGAGAGAGTGTTCGGTCGCCTGGGATTCTAAACTAGAAATAGACTGGTTTAACTGCTCGAAAGTGAATAACAATTAATTCTTAAGGGATCGATCGAATTTTTGAGTGCAAATGAATAAAACTGCTGAATCTCTTGCTGCAATTGATGACAATCTTTCTAAGCGCGATATCAAGCTCGATCCGGGCGGATATTTCATCATCTATTTGGATCGGGATGCGGGACTAATTTGTGCTAAGCATTATACCAATGTCATTGACGATCGCGGTTTAGCCGTTGACCCGGAAACCGGGAAAGTTATTCCCGCACGCGGTAAGGTGGAACGCACTAAGACCACCTTGTATACTGGCAGAACCGCAAAGGAAATTTGCGTCACAATTTTTGAGGAAACTCAGCCCACTCCAGTTACGCTTCTGGATCACGCCGCCTATCTGGGGCGAGAATTTCTTCGGGCTGAGATGGCGTTAATTACCGCTAAAGAGTACGTTCAGGATTAAGAACCCATCGACTGATACCAGTAGTAAGTTGCCATTGGGATGACAGTGGCGACAATTAATAACCCAATTACCCAGACAGTAGAACTGCCTTTGTCAGTTTCTTCTGCGGTTTTAAATGTACGTTCTGCCTGCACGTTTTCGATTACCTGCGGTGGGCCGGGATCGGGTTGACCGGACAATACGGCAACCAGGCGAACTGTCGCGTCCTCCAAAGCTTGATTGTACTTGTCGCCTTGTCGCAGCGGCACTCCTACGGTTTCGGAAGCTATACTTTGGGCAATTTCATCGGACATGACGGATTTTACCTTGTCTCCGGTACGAATTGCCGTGTTGTTGGTAACGGCATCGATCGCCAGCAAAATTTGATTGGCTTGCGCCTCTGGAGTCGGAAACCATTTTTCAAACAGCTGATTTGTAAAACTTTCGATGGTTACATCATAATCAAGGTGGCGAATCGTTACCATCCGCACTTCATACCCGCTTTTCTTGGCTAAATCCTCCAGAGAAGTGCTAAGCTCACCTTCAGTGAGGCGACTCAAAACTTCTGCTTTGTCGATCGCCCAAGTGTTCGAGCCTGCTGTGAGCGTCGGCATTTCATACAGACTTGTGGCAAAAGCGGGTGTTGCCAGCAGCACGTCCGCCGCCAATATCAACATCACCGATAATATCAGACCCAGGAGAGATTTTCTCCAGTTGGAAATTTGGTATGAGAGCTGTGTCATAGCACGAAATCAAAATCTGGCTTTTCCAAAAAATACTATAGAAAGGGGGCAGACTTTCGCAGTATGCCTTAACAAATTCCCGGTTCTCGGTGAGGCGGTCTAGCTTTTTAGCTTTATTGGTTAATAATGTGGTGAAAGATCTGCATAACCGCATCCATGTCAACTTAGACAATAAAATTCTCAATTTCCGCAATGAAGTCTCTAACATCGTTAAGAATGAGGTTAACCAAAACTTCGCGGACTATCTCAAACCCTATAAGTAAATTTACGTAGACTAGAATTGCGACGTACACCCACCTAGATAGACAGTTGCAAAATTGGTTGTCAGCCCGAGCAAAAACAAGCCAGAAGTTCCAGAGATCGGCAGTCAGTCTGGGAGCGGATATGAAAGTGTCATAGGGTAAGTATATTCACGAGTCCGGGTGATTTGTAATTTAAATAAATCCATTATCAAGGAATAACGGGTAAGTAGTAACACTGGGGTGCATTTCTCAAACGACCATCTGTCCTATGTGTCTGAAGGAAATTGATGAGGTTAGCAATGAAAGCTTTGACAACTGCCCCAGCAATACCAAATATTCCAGCAAAACAGTCAAAAATTGCTTTTTTACAGAATATCGAGACTTCTTACTTTTTAAAAGGCGTTTTGGAAGGGTTTATTGACGGTATTTTGATTTTAACAGAGCAAGGGGAATTGCTACACGCAAATCAAACTGCCACAAAGATTTGCGATCGACTTGGCAAAGTCAGCGACAAACACAACTTGGTGCCAGAGGAAATTTGGCGTGTTTGCCAATCCCTCATCGAGAGTCGCGATTTATTTCCGGATCGCAAATTGACAATCGAGTCGGAAATCTCCAAGGGAGACTCAGTAAATTTTCGAGTACGGGTGCGATGGCTGAAGTTAGAGCAAATCGAGCGTCCTTGCTTGTTGGTAACTCTGGAGGATCGGCAGCAGTCCCTCCAGAGGATAGTAATTAACGATGCCTACCTATACAATTTAACGCCGCGCGAAGGCGAGGTTTGGTTACTTTATCGATCTAATTACTCCTATAAGGAGATTGCAGATAAACTGTATATTACGCTCAATACCGTCAAGAAGCACATGAAGAATATTCATGCCAAGCGAAAGGCTTTCTCTGATTTGGAAATGTAGACATTTGACGAGTTATATGCTATTAGCGAGATTGCAGTCGCAGCAATTCGAGATCGATGCGTTGCTTGAGCGTCGAATCGGAATTTTGGCTATCGCGAATCTCAAGGAAGCGCCCAACAGAAAATTGATTTGCTTGGATAGTCTGTCTGGAAAAATCGCAGAACTTTTTCACTTCATCCCGGATGTTGGGATCGAGAGATTCCAGTCTTTCTGGCGGATAGCAGGTAATATCGGGAACGCTTCCACCCGTTCTGTTTTTTATTTCTTCAACAACAGCTTGACGCCTTTTTTCTATTGCAAAGCCAGCACGAGCAAACCTGCTCACTTCATCATCGCTTACCGCTTGCGCTGTAGCCGCAGAACTGAACATCAGAGTCGGGGTACTGGCAGACAGATCGGGAGTTACTGAGCAGAGCAAACCCACCGTGGAGAGCAAAGCCACAACGATCGATTTGGATAGCATCCGGTTTCGGTAAAGTCGAGAAATTTCAACAGAAGAGTTCGTCATGGTTGGATGAGTTCGAGAACTAGCGCACTGATGGGTTCAATTGTTTTGAATTATTTTAGGGCTGTGAAGTTCCACCATTCGGGTGATGACCGACTATTTGCAGATGTGACAGAGTTGTACCACTGCGGTTTGCAGGGCAGCCGTTGGCTCTGCCCCTTGCTTGAGGCTGACTTCCAACTCTAGCAGTACGGGTAAAGTCTCAGAAAGTTTTTGCAAGCTAACAGATCTGACCTCTTGTTGCAGAAAGTGAATGCGTTTGGGGTTGCTGACTTCTGCGGCGGCGGCGATCGCTTTCTCATCGCGCACTCCTGCATCCATCATCAGCTTCACCCATAACCAAGTGCGAAATTGTCCGATCGCCGTCGCCACAATTCTTAAAGCTGGCTCGTTGCGATTAATCAAATCGGCGACTGACCCCAACGCTTTGGCTGTATCGCCACTACGAATAGCAGCGACTAATTTCAAGCTATTTTGGGTGTTAGCGGTCACCAGTCCCGCTATAGCATCGGCATTGAGCGCTTGTGCGACACCGGCTCCGAACATCTGCAATTTTTTCAATTCGCCAAATAGTAGCCGCGTATCGTTACCAACTGAGTCAGCCAACAATTCGATCGCATCTTCAGTTAGCTTCACCCCAACCTCTTGTGCAGCTTCTCTGACTTGCTGTACGATTTGGTCTGTCTTCCAAGGCGGAATCGGCGAAAACTCGCGGCTATCGGCATATTTTTGGACTAGCTTGGTAGACTTAAGTCTGCCATCCGGTTTGTTGCGGCTTGTGATCAAGAGAACGGAAGATTCCGGTATAACGGGCAAAGTGCGCTCCAGTTCTGCCAACAAGTCTTCCGAACAGTGCTGGAACAGGGTAGGATCTACCAACCAGACTAAACGCCGACCCGCCCCAAAAGTCGGCGTCATGGCTAGATTTAAAGCCTGGATCGCTGCATCTGGTTGTTCGGGAGATATTTTGTCATAGTTAAAACTAGCCCATTGCGGATCGAGTACAGATTTCCGTAACTTGGTAACAGCTTGTTCGAGCGCGAAATCATTTTCGCCCCAGTAGAGGTAAATTGGCATAAAGAGTACGTTGATCCTTGGTCATCGGTCATCGGTCATCGGTCATCGGTCTTGTCATCAATCAGCGGTCGTAAAAAAACAACTAACAACTGACAACTGACAACTGACAACTGACAACTGACAACTGACAATAACTCTGACAGCTACCTAAAATCTATCCCAGTTAATACGCGAGGCTATCAAGGTTGGACGAGAATTATCAAACTTACTTAAATCGGGTGGCACGGATGATGCTACCGGAAACTTACAGAACCCAAGTACAATACATTCAGGAATCGCCAAAGTTTAAGCCGCTTCCAGAGGGTGGATTCCAGGCTGTTTCGTTTCCCGGTTATACGACGATCACCCCGCCTTCAGAGGAAGATTCGGAAAATATTGCTTTTTATACACACTTAAAGGATTGCCAAGAGCAACTTTTGCACGAATTAGACCCAGGTCTGTTGGTCGCAGTGCCGCCCGCAAGCTTTCATTTAACTTTAGCAGACTTAATATGGGACGGCGCTTACCGGGACGCCAACGAAAATCCTGACTTTCAGGTGCAGTTGCGGCATACGATCGGACAAATCTTTCAGCACTCCCAACCCCTGGTGGGCGGAGGAATTCCGATTCGATGGCAGTTGCTGGGGTTGATGTTGATGCCGAGAGCCCTGGCAGTTTATTTGTTGCCGGCAGATGAGTCATCTTACGATCGCATTGTCAAACTGCGCCAAGCGATGTATCAAAATCGCGATTTGATTGCTTTGGGAATCGAACAGCAGTACCATTTTACAGCTCACGTCACTCTGGCGTATTTTGGCGAGGTATCGCCCGATCTAGACCGCGATCGCCTCAGCACCACCCTCTCCCAATTCAATCAGCGATGGCTGGAAAATCCCCCAGAACTGGTCGTCAAAAGAGCTGAACTGCGGAAGTTCGATGATATGACGCGCTACTACCGCGAAGCTGACTGGCCAGTACTCGAATTTTAGATTTTAAATTTGAGATTTTAGCTTAAACCGACAGAAGCCCCACGTCTGACACGGGTACGGCAGCGTGGGATGAATGGCGGGTGAGTTGACGACGGTTCTCCGACCAATGCCGACAGGCGAGGGAGGAGAACAGGTCGGAAACGAATAATATTGTGTGATAGTTAACGAAAACCAAGTGATTGTGGTTGAAAATCTTAATGTGAAGGGCATGATGCAAAATCATTGTTTGGCTAAATCCATTCATCAAGTAGGATGGGGAATGTTTTGCACAATGCTTAAATACAAGGCAGAAAGGTCAGGGAAGATTTATCTAGAAGTTGATAGATTTTTCCCTAGTTCAAAAACCTGTCATGTGTGTCTTAACCAAATTGGTAGTTTACCTCTTGATGTAAGATTTTGGACTTGTGAAAACTGCCAAACTAAACACGACAGGGATATCAATGCAAGTATTAACCTCAGAGATGAGGGACTACGAATTTTGACCTCTGGAACGGGGGATAAAGCCTGTTGTCCAGATGTAAGTCGTAGTAGGGGAGGACGCAAGAAATCCACTACTGCGCTTTCTGTTGGGCAGGAAGCCCACACTGTACCGTCAGATCAGTGTCGGTAGTTCACTTTACAATCCAAAATCTAAAATTCCGATGAGTTTGCCTATCCATCCCATCATGGAGCAAAGTTTTGCGGTAATTGACCGCGAAATCGGCTCCCACAACTTTAATCCGGCTGAATACGCGATCGTGCGGCGGGTAATCCACAGCACGGCTGACTTTGAGTTCAAGCATCTCATCCGCTTCAGTCCGGGAGCAATTGCAGGGGGAATTGCCGCTATCCACAATCGCGTGCCGATCGTTACAGATGTCGGGATGGTCAAACAAGGGATTGCCGGGTTGGTGGCGCAAACCTTTGGCAACCTTGTTATTAGTGCGGTGGAAAAGGCAGAGGAAGCTCTGCCGGGAAAAACCCGCACGGAAACGGGTTTGCTGCAATGCCGGCAGGAATTTCCAGAAGCGATTTTTGTAATTGGAAATGCGCCGACGGCTTTATTGGCTCTTTGTACTGAGTTGCGATCGACATCGATACAACCAGCTTTGGTAATTGGAGCCCCCGTCGGCTTCATCTCCGTGGTAGAGTCAAAAGCGGCACTTGCTAGTTCTCCCGTTCCTCAAATTTGCGTAGAGGGTCGTAAGGGCGGCTCGACTGTTGCCGCCGCCATCCTGAATGCTTTAATCGTATTAGCTTGGGAGCAAGACAGCAGAGGAATTGAAAATTTTCAATTGCAGATTTCAGATTGAAACGGGAGAGCCAAAAAATCCAAAATCCAAAATCTAAAATCTAAAATCTAAAATCCAAATGACGGTGCATATTGTCGGAATTGGCTTGGATGGAGCAACTGGATTAACAGATGCGGTACGACAAATTGTAGATCGGGCGACGGTGCTGGTGGGAAGCGATCGCCACCTCAGTTATTTTCCCGATCATTGGGCCGATCGCATCCCATTGGGCGATTTTACGGTCACAATTCGTCAAATTCGCCAGCGCCTGTCTACTGATGAAGTTATTGTAGTTTTGGTTACAGGCGATCCTTTATTTTTTGGTTTGGGGCGTCTGCTGCTGATGGAACTTCCCTCAGAGGTGCTGATTTTTCATCCTCATCTCAGTTCTATTCAATTAGCTTTCAATCGCATTAAAGTTCCTTGGCAAGATGCGATCGCCATCAGCGTTCACGGACGCGCTTTTGACGAGCTTATCCTGGCGTTGCAGCAAGGTGCAGACAAAATTGCGGTGCTGACGGATGATTCTCACAGTCCTAGTGCGATCGCTCGTCTTTTGCTATCTTTAGATTTACCCAGCCAATCCGAATTTTGGATCTGCGAAAATTTGGGCGGTGCTGATGAACGAGTGCGGTGTTTGCCGATCGCAGATGTGCTGGAGGAAACATTTGCACCGCTGAATGTGGTGGTTTTACTTCGTCAAAAGGAATTAACTGCCGGACAATTGAATTTACAAAGCTTACCGATGCTGGGATTGCCGGACTCTAGTTTTGCCAGTTTTAGCGATCGTCCGGGGTTGATGACCAAGCGAGAAATTCGCATTCTCATTTTAGCAGAACTAGCATTACAACCGGGGCAAACAGTTTGGGATGTAGGAGCGGGTACTGGCTCTGTATCGATTGAGATTGCTCGCTTATTTCCCACTTCTTCAGTATATGCTATTGAAAAGACATCTGCTGGCACCGCGCTTATTGAAGAAAATTGTCGCCGGTTTCAAGTCAGCAATGTCATTTCTATCCACGGCAAAGCTCCCGATATTTTGTATCGCTTAGCACAGCCCGATCGCATTTTTATTGGTGGTAGTGGCGGTAATTTAATTGAAATTTTGGGTATTTGCGGGGGTCAACTAAATCCAGGTGGAGTTTTGGTGTTGGCTTTAGCTACTATAGAACATTTGAATATGGCTGTCAAGTGGCTGAGCGAGACTGGTTGGAATTACCAGTTATTGCAAGTGCAGCTATCGCGATCGGTGTCTGTAGGATCTTTGACTCGGTTTGCGCCTTTAAATCCCGTCACGATTATAACGGCTAGGAAGAAATGAAGTATTCTATAATTCTATCCAAGCGTTCGACGCCGCGTTGGTACTTGGTGCGATCGGTTTAACCCACGAACGATCGACAATCAACTATTAACCATCAAACTTTCCCAGAAACCTACTTCTATTACCGAAGCAGCTTTTCCACCTCCTGCTTCTAAATGTTGGCGATAATTTTGCAATAATTCCTGCATTTTCTGAGTGCGATATTGAGGAGATATTTGTTTTAAAGCTTGTCGCCAGTGACTATCTGTGGGTGGTTTACCAAAACCAGCTAAATATTTGGCTTCTTTTACCAGTTTATCCAATTCTGCACCAGAAAATCCCTTGCTATTTTCTACTAAAAATGTTACTATATTTGCAGGTATAGGTGGCAGTTTGTAGGCAGCAGCGCGTTTGAAAAGAATTTCCCGACGTTCTTCTGTATTGGGTGGCATAATAATAAAAATTTCGTCAAATCTGCCAGCGCGAAATAGTTCGGCTGGTAGTGCTATTCTATTATTAGAAGTAGCGATAAAAAAGATAGGGTATTGATGTTCGTTGAGCCAAGATAGAAAAGTGCCGAATTGTCTGGTATCGCCACCTATTCCAGCAAAGGCTTTTTCGATTTCATCCATAAATAGAATATTGGGTGCGGAAGCTTCGATCGCTCTTAATGCTTGGAAGGTGTTACTTTCTGATTCGCCTACCCATTTTGACTGCAATCGAGATATTTCAAAGTAGATTTGGGGAACGCGCCATTGTTGTGCGATCGCTCTAGCAATGAAAGTTTTTCCACAGCCGGGATATCCTTCCAATAGTATAGCACGCGGTCGCATTTGTGGGTGAACATCTTGCGCGAACCATTGTTGGCGAGTTCCGATCCAATCTTTAATATTTTGCAATCCGCCTACTTCATTTAATCCCTGTCCTTGCGGGTCGAAATATTCCAAAACTCCTGTTTTGCGAATTTCTTGTTTCTTCACTTCTAAGATTAATTCTCCCGCTTGACTGGGATATTCCCAAAGATTTCTGGTAGTAATTAATTTAGCAGTTTGGCTAGCAGCTTGCAATGGCATTCCTTGTGCTTGTTTTGCGAGGCGTCTGGCTTCTTCATCGGGGAGATTATATTTGGAAACGGCGACTCTAAATACATCTTGATATAATTCTTCACCGCTGGGAAGCGGTAAGTCTAAAATGTGAATGCTGTTGCGGAGAATAGGGGGAATTTGCCAATCGGAACCGATGACAATTAAACTCATTCTAGGGCGGGGTCTTTTTTGGTCGATCGCTATAATTAATTCTTTCAATTGTCGCGCTAAAAGATGAGTATTTGACTGGACAAAAATTGACCAATCTGGTAATATATATGTATGTTGTTGGGCAGAATTTTCGATCGCTTGTTTTTCTAATCTTTCTGCTAAGAAATTAAGGGCGTGCTGGATGGGATCGGTTTTAGTTGGGAGGGGAGAAGAGATGATTTCCCAAACAGCTTTTCCCGGTTCTCCGGTACGTTTTTGGAAACCATTATTGCTGCTCCATCTGGCTAATTCGCCATCGGGGATATCAGCGGAATAGGTGAGGGATTGATGAGATGCGATCGCGCAATTTACTGCTCTCGTTTCTTCGGCGGAACGGAGGAAAATTAGAGGATATTGGGAACGGAGTAAGTCTTCTAATTCTTGTTGGCATTTTTGATAAGGAAGTGGGATTTGCATAAAAGTAAAAAGATTTATTTTTTACAGCAGATCAAGACAGATATAATTATAATTTTAACTTTCCTTCCTCTTCCTCCCCCTCCCCGTAGACGGGGAGGGGGTCGGGGGGTGGGGTTTTCTTATGCTAAAATTCGGCTTGATTGATATCACTTTCATAAGATATACTGGGAGATGATTTAGGTGGATAATCAAAAATGTCGCTAGGTTTAGCATTAGGGGGAATTGGAGTTGGGGGAGGGGTCATCGCATCTGGGGGTAAATCGAGTGCGATCGCGCTATATTTCCTTCCTTCTTTGATATCGCCAATCCATTCATCGATCAATTTTTTTAACTGCGCGTCTTCAATTTGATAGATACCTTGTTCTTGGAGATGTTGGCGCAAAAGAGATTGGTGTTTTTCTAAGCGAAAATAGTCTTCAGGATAGTCTTCGTGAGTACCTGTCAGGGTGACAGATAATCGGATTTCTCGATTGGGAATTTTGATAACGGCGACGTATTCGGGCATTTTTTATGAATTTAAGTTGCGAAAAGATGAATCTTTCAATTGGTTGCTCCACCATATAAATGGTATCATCGTTACTAACCCTAAGATTAGGATACTTCCCAGAATGGGTAAGCGCTCTGGTAAGGGGAGAGCAATATAATCAAAAGTATCTAAGCGGTAAGGTTTTGGCTCGGATTTAACATTTCTTAAACCGCGATATGGTGAGTTTACCGATACGGTAACTTGATAATTACCGCTGCGACGCGCACCAGGTTGTTTATATTCGATTTCATATTCGCGCAAAGTGCTTAAAAATTTTCGCAAATCATCTGCTACCGCCTTAGCATTGGCGGGAAAAGCGTTTATTCCGCGAGTCGCATCCGCAATTTGTTTTAAGCGAGGTTCATCTACAATATAACTATCGATATTACTACGACATTTTTTCAAATTCTCGACAGTAAGTTCATTATCCCTGAGAGGACATCCAATGCGATCGCGTAATTCCTTCAACTTCTCCCCATATCCCATCGTGTGAACTGTCACTTTTGGGTATTGTCGAAAAACTTCAAGTAGGCGATCGAATCTTTCTGACTCATCGCGGCGATCGTTCGTCACATCATACCCATCTGAAAGTAAAATAACAGCTAATCTCGGTGGCGGTGACTTATCATTTTTATCTTGCTGGAGATTTCCCAAATACTTGACAGCTTCCCCCAACGGATCGTATATATTAGTCCAAGCACAAACATCAACTTCAGCTAATTTATCTAATTTTTGGATTAAATCGGGACTCCAAGACGGATGGAAATTTTCATCTATAACACTTGCATTAACTGGAAAGCTATTCTGACATCCCTCCCCAAAAGGAACTAGAGAGATCCGCACATCCCACTTATCTCCACTAACTTCATTAATAAATTCTCGCACCCCACCTACCGCACCATCCAACTTTTTAATTCCCGCCGAATCTTTATTTTTCATACTCCCACTCATATCCAACAGCATCACCAACTTAGCGGGGTCAGGTTTAGATTGTTCGGAGGAAAGTAAAGTTATTTCTGATGGATTTAATCTGACAGGTTCTCCTTTTCCGTTAGTAGTATTAATTATAAAATTATTTTTATTCAAACCTTCGATCGGAACTCTTTCGTTATCCAAAACCTTCACCCTTAAAGTAACCGTATCTGCTTTGGTTGTAACGCGATATATACAGATGTTATTATCTGATGTATTTTCACAGCGATTATTATCTAATTCTACTTTAGAACATCCCAGCGGTATTATTCCCAACAAAGTCGAAAGGGCAATTATTTTCAATTTGTTCATGGTTCATTATTCATGGTTAAATTCTCAGATCCCCGACTTCTTCAGATCCCCGACTTTTTTAAGAAGTCGGGGATCTACATCTACCTCAGATCCCCGACTTTTTCAAGAAGTCCGAGATCTACATCTACCTCAGATCCCCGACTTCTTCAAGAAGTCGGGGATCTATATATACATCTACTCTATTCCGTTTTAACGGACTTTCGCTATGACGCAGGGATTTTAACCCCTGGCGGGTCATTCGCCAAAGCCATTTCAAATATTTCTCCATTATATCTGTGTTCATCTGTCTTCATCTGTGGTAAAAAAAATCCCCATCTCCCACCCCTAAGCCTGCGGATCGAGAAACTTGTTATAAAATACAAATCGATAATATTTATCACTATTATTTTTATGGTAAAATGTCAATATCTGATTGTGTCTTAAAGTGACTTTCCCACCTTTGGAAAGGGGCGATCGCTGCACCTGAACTGCGCCTTCCACATTGCATTTCAGCACAAAATTTCTCCCTTCTATTTGCAAAGTAGCAGATTTTTTGGGTAAATTAGGGATACAGATATCCGCATCATCTCTAGAACCAATAACAATAGGATTTTTAATTTCAAATGGTAATTGAATAGATAAACCTTCCTCGATTACAATCCCATTGTTTCTTGTGTTATTATTTTCATCATTATCTTCATCCTCATCGTCATCGTCATCCTCAAAATTTCTATCCATCGTCACAAATCTAAGTTGACTATTTTTTAATAGAGCTTTTTCCCTATTCCCACCATACTTAGGATCGATCGCCTCAAAACCCTCCCCCGCCCTCAAAGCAGCTAAATAACTGGGAGAAGTAGCAAAACTCAACAACAAACCCAGAGAAAATCCCAAAATAGAAAATCCTGCCGGATCTTCATATCCACCTAATTCTATTCGATCGCGAATTAATTCCACAATCCCCGCCGCCACTACACCCGCACCCAAACCAAACCAAGTTGACTTCCAAATTCGTTGTTTCGCCTTATCGGTACCGCCTTCAATACTGCGAAACCGCCAGCTAAATCCCTCACCCACCCCAGTAAACAAACCAATAATACTCCAGACGATAACCCTAACCATCCAATCTGGTGCTGGTGTTTGGTAGAGAATGAAATTAAAGATAGCAGCTGCTAAACCCGCACCCACACCCGTCAGCAACGCACTCCAAAAATAAGGCGGTAATACTCGGAAATTAGCTTTATGGCGAGTGGGATTACTGGAAAAAATTTCAGCAATTACAATGGCGACGGCGAGAGAAGCGGCGACAAAAGGAAGGATGATAAAGTCCGCTTTTATGGGGAGAGTTTCATCGATGGGGGATCTCAAAAAATCGAGGACAAATTGGCTGATTCCCCAACCAAATAGGGTGGAGAAAATGCCGGATATGGTGAAGAGGAAATATCTCATCATAAACCTAACTTTTTCGCCTCATCATTAACACAATCCCTAAATTTTCCTGGTTGATTTTTACAGTTAGAAAGTGGTTGCCTAATTTCATAATAATTTTTGTGAGTTTCTTGGAAATTTTTTAGTAAATATTTAAGAACGAATTCTACCTGAACATCGATGTATTCTTGTTCTATTTTTGGATTTGGTAAAAATGTATCCTTTATATAATTGTATGTTTTGCTATCTCTAATATTTTTTTTATCTTCCTTTGTTTTCTTAGATTTAAGAGCTTCGATATTCTTTATTTCTTGTTCTAGCACTAGAGCCAGAATTTTTCTATTTTTTTCTAGACTTTGTTTGAATGTATCACCATATCTGTATGAATCATCTTCTATCACTTTTTGAGATGATAAGGCTGCATCTAGTGATGGTAATTTCAATTCTATTTTATTAGCATTAGATATCGTAATAATTATAATTATTATAATAAATGAAATGCTAATTAGATTCATTATCACTAAAGGGTTTATTTTCGATTTTTTGCTGGTTTTTTTTGAAACATCAAGCAATTTATTTACAAGTACACGATTGGATTTTCTATTTACATCTTGAGGAACAGATTTTTGACTTAGATGATAAAATAGAGCCGACAATGTAGGCTCGACCGACCTAAGCAGTTTAGCTATACTCCTAAATTCCGGTTTTTTTTGTTTTTCCTTGTCATTTTTCCATTCTTCTAAGGCACTAAATACTTTGGTAAAGAAAATATCCTCATTTGTTTTTATTTGATCGGTTTGATTATTAGCAATTTTTTCTAGTTTTTGTAGCAGTTTATTGCTGTAATCTTTGAAATTAATTTTCCACAGGCTATCCTTTTCTTGAATCAGCAACCACTTAATACTTCGATCGTATTGTTTATTACTATTTGTTAACTCAACTAGGCATCTTGAAATACCTCTATGGATAAAATTGACAAATTGTTCGTGATTAATAGGACGACTTTTAATAAAATTTCCAAGTATTTTTTGCGATTCAATAGAATTTTTTTGATATTTTTTGTTCTTGCTTACCCATGATAACCATTCCCATAATCGATCGGGAACTAAGATTGGCTCTAAAGCTTTATATCTAACTAATTCAACAGGTATGTTATTTTGGGTTTCCCCATCTTTAACACTAAATATTTTCTCCCATTCGTATTCACCAGATAAACATTCGACTACACCTTTAGCGGTTTCGGGAGAAGGGTTTTGAGCAAATTCATCCAGAATTCCTCTAACTCGCTCTGGAGCGTTATTTTCCGATTGTATTTTTTCTTGAGGTGTTTCATCTAACAGAAAAAGTGATTTTTCCGCTGCGGCTCCAGCCTTTTCAATGTCTGTCTTTATAGCCTGTACAGCTGATTTATCGGCACAATGAATAGCAATAAATCGTTGTGGATGTTCTAGACGACGCACGTTGGCCGCCCAATAAATAGGACGCTTATTGTAGTTAGCCTGTAAAGCGAGAGAATGAATTTCTTCGTAATTAATATCTGCACTATTTCTACTTTCTTCCCAAACTAGCAGAGTTTGACCTAATTTATCAACCTGATAAATTAGGTCAAGCCCAATGTTTTGATGACAGGCGCTTTTGTTAAAAGTTACATAGAATCGATCGTAATAAAAATTTATTTTTTCAGCTTTTTTAGCGTTAGGATTCATTTGGAAACAAGGTTTTTTATTTTCAATCCACCACTCTAGTAGAGTGCGAACTCCATCTAATTTTCTACTTTCATTTTCTATATCTGATGGCTCGCGTGATATTGAATTTATTGCTTTTATCTGTGATTTGATCAGCCAAAAATATCGGTATCCAGTTGGATAACGCGCTTTGTCATCTCTCTCCCTAGTTGCTACTGCCAAGACAGAGTATTCTTTGAATTCCCTAGCAATTAGGGCTTTATCACCCGGGTTAGGAGCATAACCATTTTTAATTTTAAAGTAACCTTGAGCAACAGCCCTTTGAATTTCTTCCGGCACTGAGTAACTTTCTTGGGCAATTAGTTCGGCATATCCTCCTGACACCCACTGACCGTCTATTTCTCGTCGGTGAAAGCCTCTTGAAAACTCATAAATTTTGAATTTATTGTCGCTTGTATAGGGGTAATCGATTGACATTTGTCCGTACACCATATTTCCTTAAATTCCTAAATTTCTCGCAATTGGCGGTTATCTTTACCAGTATGCAGCCAGTAAATCGGCGCAACTAAACCAAAGGGTTTCCAGAAGTCTTTTCTATTAATTACTCCATAGGTTCCCCCGCGATCACTTTTCACTTCTCTAACATTTGCTTCCGGCGGATCATTCATCATCCCAAATGCCGAACAAGTGAAATAATTAATTGCACAATTTTTAGATTGGCACCAGTCTTGCAAAATAGCTTTGGTTTTAGGAAAGTTGAGGTCTGTAAAAGTAACTAGGTTGTCTCTACGAACCCAAACATCATCTTGTTCGCCCTTGGAAAATACTACCGCTATTCTGGTTAATTTCATATTATTGCGGTTGTTAGCCCAACGAAGGTTGAGTTCCTTCAACAAAATTTTTAGGGTTTCAGCATAATCTTTGTCTAATCTGGATGTACCATCAATTAACAACATTAAACCGGAAGCTTTGGCGCAGTCATCTAAGTATTGATTAAGGATAGGCTTTTGAGGAGCAAGAAGTTCTCTTAATTCTGAGAATAGCTCTCCCGGATATTCTCTACAAGCTACAGTGAGCTTGATGGGTTTCTTTAATATCCAAGCTAGCGGATGGGCAAAAAGCTTCGCTTTTAGATTAACGTAAAAGTTATACAGTGGTGGGAGCCGATCGGGATTCTCACTATCATATAGATCGCTGGCTGGTGTAGGCCGTCCATCTTCCAGAAAGTCTTGGGCTTTGTCAATCAATTTCTGTGAAGCTTGGCCAAAAGCTTCAACTGACAAAATAGGCCCATCATAATAATCTGTCCTTTTCCAGCAGTAGACTAAGGCTGCTAAAAATGTGGTTTTGCCAGCACCTCGATCCCCGATCATACGGATTTCCATATTGCCTTGCAGATTCAGAGGCAACTTAAAGGCATTCATTCTGCAACTCCTGACCTGTAGTTAGCCAATAAAGCGGTGCAATAACACCATAGGGCTGCCATCGCTGATAATCTTGGAGAACGCAACGATACTCGGCTGGAGTACCATCATTATCATTAATATACCGATTAGGGCGCGGGTCGCGATCGCCCATCACACCAAAAGATGAACACGCAAAGAATCTTAACCTCTCGTTTGGTATCAGCCTTCTTTTTAACAAACTGTAGGTGCTTGGCAATCGGACTTTGAACAGGTCTTCCTCGGGTTCGAGGCGTCCTGTCCAAATTTCTCCTCTTTCGCACTTGGTCATCACAACTGCGATCCTCAATCCTCTAATTGCTTTGTTTTTCTTTTGCCTACCATCAATTTCGTTACATAGTTTCTCAAAAATAGGTTCATAAACTTCTTTGTCCTTTCCGGGTTCCCACTCACTTAGCATTACCAGCCAGCGATCGACCCTAAAACAATCATCAAGAAAATTTTGTAACTCTTTTTTTTGATTCGTAGACAATTGTTCTTTAGTTATATCTTTAAACAAATCATTCAATCTTTCTCCAGAGTAATCTTTTATACTCAACTCTAACTTGGTGTTTTTAGGAACTCTTTTAACAGCCGTAAATTCGATATCAAATCGGTAGCTAATTTCTTCTTCAGGAGGCGTAGGCGGTACATTAATTTTTTCCTTAATAAAATTTACAACTAAATCCTTAAGTTTATCTACGGCTGCTCCGCTAGGTCTTATCTGCACACCTGAAAGCCGCTCTTTCAGAGAAATAGCCACTAAGGAAGCAAGGTAAGTCGTTTTGCCAGATGCTCGCGGTCCCATAAGACAAATTGCTGTTCCGGTCATCTTCCACCTTTCATATCTTGTGCAATGTACGCAGCTAAATAAAGCCAAGGCGTTTCTAACATACTTCGATTTTCCTTCGTAGTAATAAAGAAACTCAGCTTCGATGGCCCGTTCGCTTTGGAGTTATATTCCTGGATGAGATCCTGAGCAACAGAAAAATAAATCCGGCGAATACGTCCAATATGACCAGCCCAATCATTGTTTCCCGACGGATTAAATTGCCATCTTTCACTTTCATCTTTAAGATTACAAAATAGATCTGCTTTATTAATGCAGATTAGAATCTGCTTGACTGTTTTAGCCTCTTGGTTAAAAAACTCTAACCATAGAGCGAATCTTCTTCTCCAAGCATCAGGTTTTTGAAGGTCATCTCGATTAACTGGCTCAGTAGCAGAATTGAGCAAGCTGGTTTGAATCAAGTCCCGATGAGGATCTAAAAGCAGGATAACATATCGACTTTTGCTTACTTTTTGTTTAAGTCCCTGCCACGCTGCCTGCATTACTTTTTGTAGTTCTTTATTTTCCCACAGTTCACCAGGAGTGTCTGTCAGTTGAACATCTATATCGCCTGTTGGTCTTGGTAGCGTGACGTTCAATCTTAAAGGTTTCTCCACCGGGCTATCCGTAGGTATCATCGTACCTTCTTTATGATCAACCCAATCTTCTTTCAAACTTTCATAGTCTGGGCTGATTACTTTGACACACTGACTGCGGCTGGAGTCAGCCAACGCCAGCACCATACTTGTTTTCCCTACGGCTCGATCGCCTATCACCACCACGCTCATCCAGCACCACACCCGAAACTTGCGGCTATTTTACCACTGGTTCTCACTTTCGGTCTGTGATAATACGCACTCATCAGTTCACAAAGCCGGTTTCTCTAAGAAACCGGGTTTCTCAAATTCTCATCAACACCAACCCAGTTGCCAACAAACACAAAATTCCCATTACCCCCGCCAAAGGTTTCTCCGACAAACCTGTTATCCAAGGCGAAATTTTATCAGTATATTTAACCAATTTAGCTGTATCAATAGTAGCAATACCCCAAATCCAACCCGCGTGCAATCCCCAAGCTAAACCCAAACTACCATTATCTACTAACCGCGCCAATACCAATACCATCCCCATCAACCACAGTCCCGGTAATTGAGGTAAAGTTTCCCGACTTTCCCAAACCAAATGCAGCAAGGCAAAGATCGAACTGGAAATAATCGCTGCGATCCATATAGAATAATCCTGCTGAAGTTCGTTCAGCAGGAAACCGCGAAAAATTAACTCTTCTGTCCCGCTTACCCACAACCCTATTAGCAGGGTAGTGAGCAGAATTTGTAAGAGTTTTGCATCTTTTTCTATCTGCCAATCAACCCAGCCTAACGCCGATTGTATAGCAAATAGGATCGCAATGCCGATCGCTCCTCCCCCAAGACCCAACCCCATAGAAAATAAAATTCTAGGGTTCAGTGTCAAACCATAATTTGAGAAGGAGACCCCCTCCACCCCAGCTATTCCCCATAATAATAGAGGCGCAATTAGGTAAAGGGATGCCAATAAAGGCAACTTTTGCTTTGCCTCCAATGGTTTCGACGGATGCCATTTGAGTGCGATCGCCATAGGAATAGCTATCGGCAACCAACATATCGCCCACACTAACAAAAAAGCGATCGCCCTCAAAAGTGCTGGAGCTTCAACGACGAATAATAGCACTGCCCCAACTGTTCGCTCAAATTGGTTCATTGCCACTGCACCGCATCAATAAGGGGATTTGAAACATCAGGTTGAAAAGAAGCAATCAAACTGCCCCCTTTGCTTTGGTGTCAGTGAATCAGCGTCAAGTGCGATTGGGATTTTTATTCCTCTTCTTCGCCTTCCTCGCCTTCTTCGCCTCCTACTTTACCATTCCTCGACCCATTTTTATCTGCATCAACTTGGATCAAGTGAATGTGCTTATAGCCCAGTTTTATTTCAAATTCATCACCGGGCTTTAATCCCATTGACTCCGTATAGGTTGAGCCTATCACAATCTGACCGTTTTTATGGACGCTAACCCGATAAGTCGCTTCGCGACCGCGACCATCTTTCGATCCTTCCGGATCGAGAGGAATACCCCGCGCCGCCAACAGAGCGTCATAAAAATCTGTCAGATTAACGCGGGCCTGGTTAGTTTTCGATACCGAGTAGTACCCGCAGCGCTTTGCCGTTTCGCGCCTGGGTAAGTGGGAAAGTTCTTTTACTTTTTGAAGAAGCGCCTTTCCTGTTAGTGGTGCTGTTGCAGTTTCAGTCATCTGTTTGTGAAAACTACGCTTTTTAGCTTAGTTAATAGATTAGGGTGTCAAGTTTAGCCCTATAAAGAATATATCCTTAAATGTGGGTATTTTGGCAACTATTTCGAGCGAACTATACTCGAAATTAAATATTTTTTTGTGCTTTGGTAATTCCAGACTCGACGTTTGACCCTTGTAGTGCTTCTCGACAAAGGCGATCGAGCAGGTTTTCCCCCAAAAAGATACATCCCGTTACAAAATTTGGAGTAAATGTCTGCAAAGATGGATTTACTGCTCTCAACGAGGAGAAACAACCTCTGATTTAATGATGTCTGAATAGTTGGCAGGAGAAACAGCCGTTTTGAAGGTGGCTGAACTCTATCTACCTCACCACTCAAGTTAGGGGTTGCTCAGCTATCTAAGTAACTTTCCTCCTCTTTTAGCCAAATTTCATTACTTTTTGGGACATTTGAAAAATAAAAATCTATCTTGAAGAAGATTTACTTAAACAGATAAATCTATACTTCTAGTGTGGCTCGTAGAGGCTAATTAAAAAAAGCAGTATCCCCTTGCCAATCAAACTAAATTGTGCTGTGCTTGGCCGGAGTAGAGATGTTCGAGCTTACACTAGAAATAGTGGCACAGCTAGCTCTAGAAAAAAGGTGCTTTTGGCTACTGCGGATTTAAATATTGACATAAGGTTCCAGACAATGCAAGTTATTTTTAAAATTTTCAGGCAGAACGAGAATACTGGCCCTAGCTTTCAGACTTATCAGCTGGATGTAGAAGCGGGGAATACAATCCTAGATTGCCTGAATCGTATCAAGTGGGAACAAGATGGCAGTTTAGCGTTTCGCAAAAATTGCCGCAATACCATTTGTGGCAGTTGCGGTATGCGAATTAACGGTCGATCGGCGTTAGCTTGTAAAGAAAATGTTGGCAGCGAACTTGCTCGTCTGCAACAGGTTACCGCTACTGCGACAAATTTAGATCCGGCTGATATATTACCAGAATCGATACCAGAAATTACGATCGCACCAATGGGCAATATGCCAACGATTAAAGATTTGGTCGTCGATATGGGCAGTTTTTGGGATAACCTGGAGGCAGTCGAGCCTTACGTGAGTACTCGCGCCAGACAAATTCCAGAACGGGAATTTCTGCAAACACCGGAAGAGAGATCGCGACTCGATCGCACAGGCAATTGTATCCTTTGTGGCGCTTGTTATTCCGAATGCAATGCCCGCGAAGTCAACCCAGAATTTGTCGGGCCTCACGCTTTAGCTAAAGCTTATCGAATGGTAGCAGATTCTCGCGACGATCGAACAGAATCTCGTCTAGAAGAATACAATCAAGGTACTAAGGGGGTGTGGGGTTGCACCCGCTGTTTTTACTGCAACGCAGTATGTCCGATGGATGTAGCGCCGATGGATCGCATTGGCGAAATTAAAAATGAAATTCTCGCTCGCAAGAATGAGCAAGACAGTCGATCGATTCGCCACCGTAAAGTATTGGTAGAACTGGTTAAACAAGGTGGCTGGATTGACGAACGCAAGTTTGGTTTGCAGGTTGTC
Source organism: Aerosakkonema sp. BLCC-F183 (assembly GCF_041929145.1). NCBI lineage: Bacteria > Bacillati > Cyanobacteriota > Cyanophyceae > Aerosakkonematales > Aerosakkonemataceae > Aerosakkonema > Aerosakkonema sp. BLCC-F183. The sequence goes on from NZ_JBHFNU010000023.1 coordinate 69,982, forward strand.
GGTAACTCTTTTAAAGATATCAAAGGACTGATTAGTTTGGGGCCTTTGGGATTGCGGATGCTGATCGCAGGCAAATTTCCCTTGGGATTTGAACCTTCTGCCGGTACTGAACAAGTGCGATCGTTAATTGAATCTGTTCGGGAACTGGAGGAGAAGAGGGGTTAGGGGTTAGGGGCTAGGGGCTAGAGCGCCAGTCCAGTAAAAAAGGTTGACAAAAGAAATAAGATGTGTATTTGTATAGAAACCTCGGCAGGGCGAAGCAAGAGGACATAAAAATTGTTGCTTCTGGCGATCGATTGTCGCCCTCTTGCTTCGCCCCTACACAATACATATTTCATTGTTTTTG
>NZ_JBHFNU010000024.1:0-124401 GCF_041929145.1 Aerosakkonema sp. BLCC-F183
GCATCGGCAAATATAGAAAAAGTCGGCACGGGGCATCGGCACGACTCTAAATGTACGTCGAGACAGATTAAGACTACCTCGGTAGCATCCGTCAATGAAGCGTAAAGAATCCCCACGCCTTCAGGCTGGGGAGTATGTCAAACATCTGCTTGTGGGACAGGCGTCTCGCCTGTCACCCCATCGGGGAAGCTCAAACTACCATCAGCATTGAGTCCTACCGTTCCCTCTCCTGCTAGTCCCCCTATCTCCACACGACCGCCAGGAGCCTGTAAAATACCGCCATCAACAATGACATTGCCACCAACTAGGATCAAATTTTTGCCAGGGGTAACTTCTAAGGGATTTAACTCGCTATCGAAACTTTTCTCTGTGCCTTCCTTACCAAATTCTTGACCTTTCCCCTGTACGCGAATCTCTCCTGGATTATTTCCATATTGCAATCCTACTGGTACATTAATACTCAGCAATTGAGCAGTCTGAGGATTGGTAGCGCTAAACTCAACTCCATCACCAAACTTGATGCTACTGGCTGTACTCCCCAAAAAGGAGCCACCAATATTCAATCTCGCATTCGGCCCAAAAATAATCCCATTTGGATTGATCAAAAATAAGTTAGCTATGCCATTAGCGCGAATCAATCCATCTATATTAGATCTCGAATTACCCGTTACCCGACTGAAAATATTCTGGATATCGACTGCGTTATTGAAAAATGCTTCACCGCCAGTTGGGATAGAGAACTCCCGAAAGCTATGGAAAAGATTGTTTCCGGCTCGGTTGCCGTCATTTATTGTAAATTTCTGATTATCTAGAGTTGTGACGTTGGTAGATAAAGTGCCGTCAGGGGCTATTTGCGATCGCACTTCTCCACCCCATCCCAAATAAAGCAGCGCCAAACCACTCGCCAACCACAACTTTAACTTGACTTGAGAACAAAACCGTGCTGGCTGAGATACCTGTGCGTAAGGCGATCGCTGTGGCATAGATGAATACCGAACAATTTCCGGATTATATCTCCATCAACTAAATATTCACAATGTCGCAACAAATTTTAATCGTTCTTAACGATAACAAAGAAATAAAAAAGGCAAAAGATGAAGTCGGGAAATTTTCCTTTTACCCTTGTTTCTTTTGCCTTTTGCCTTTTGACTTTTGCCTTTTAACTTACTTAGACTTGATTGATTACCGTAGACTGTGCAGTATTTACAGGTGTTGCCCCATTGAGCTGCTGTACGGGATCGGGTACTGGATTGCGTGCTTGAATCAAGCCGATCGCACGACTGACAGTTTCGGGTAAAATCACCACCAAACTACCCGCAGAAGCGGTATCTAAAGCGTTGTTGACAGCTGTTGTCTCATCTAGGATAGCTTCGTAACGGGAATCTGGCTTAGCTTGCTGGATGCCTTTGACAATCAAGGCAGATGCGTCACCGCGAGGACGTCCCCGCGTATCGTCGTCTTCTTTGATGATGATGCGATCGAACATTTCCGCCGCCAGTTTGCCCAACAAAATGAAATCTTCATCGCGGCGATCGCCAGGGCCACCCACTACGCCAATCCTCTCACCCGGCCAGTTGCGGACAAAACCGCTCAGCGCCTCGTAGCTGTGGGGATTGTGGGCATAATCCACCAAAGCGTGGAATTTGCCTAAATTAAAGATATTCATCCGTCCCGGCGTTTGGTTGACGGAAGCGCGGAATGTTTTGAGCGCCGTGCGAATTGTCTCGATATCAACGCCTTGCACAAACGCTGCCAAAGCAGCAGCTAGGGCATTGGCAATCATAAATGGCGCACGTCCTGCCATTGTCAGGGGTACGTTTACCGCTTGGTCGATTCGCAGCGTCCAATCTCCCTTCAAAATCGACAAATAGCCGTTTTCGTAAACTGCCGCCACGCCTCCCTTACTCGTGTGTTCCTTCACCAAAGAGTTATCTGGATTCATAGTGAAGTAAGCAACTTGGGCTTTCACCCGCTTTGGCATCTTCGCCACTAGGGGGTCATCTGCATTCAGTATCGCGTAACCTTTAGGCAAAACAGCTTCTGCCACCACACACTTGAGGTCGGCTAATTGCTCTACCGTATCGATATCGCCGATTCCCAGGTGGTCTGCGGCCACATTTAGCACTACGCCTACATCGGAAGCGTCGAAACCCAAACCGGAACGCAATATGCCGCCGCGTGCGGTTTCCAACACAGCCACTTCCACTGTCGGGTCTTGCAGAATCAACTGAGCGCTTTGCGGGCCGGTATTGTCTCCTTTTTCGACCAGATAATCCCCGATGTAGGTGGCATCGGTGGTCGTGTAGCCCACTGTCAAACCGGCACTCTTATAAATGTGGGCGATCAATCGCGTTGTTGTTGTCTTGCCGTTTGTACCGGTGATTGCCACAATGGGGATGCGAGAGGGAGTGCCGGGGGGAAACAGCATATCCATAACCGGAGCCGCGACATTGCGGGCAATTCCCTTACTGGGTGCAACGTGCATCCGAAATCCGGGTGCGGCGTTGACTTCGACGATGACGCCATCCACTTCTCTTAACGGTTTGGTGATATCGGGGGTAACGACATCGATGCCGGCGATATCCAAACCGATAATTTTTGCTACCCGTTGCGCGATCCAAACATTTTCCGGGTGGATGTCATCGGTGCGATCGACTGCAATCCCGCCCGTACTGAGGTTGGCCGTAGCCCGCAGGTAACATATTTGACCTTCTGGCAGTACTGTTTCCAGAGTGTAACCTTGTCGCTCCAACAATTGCCAGCTAGTACGGTCTAATGTAATTTTGGTGAGAACGTTTTGGTGTCCTTCGCCGCGAAGAGGGTCTTTATTCGTTTCTTCAATTAATTGCTCGATGGTTAATTTGCCATCTCCTACCACATGAGCCGGCACCCGTTCGGCAACCGCCACCACTTTGCCGTTTACCACCAATACCCTGTGGTCTCTGCCTTGATAATACCGTTCCACAATCACGGATTTGGAAACTTCTTTAGCGGCATCGTAGGCTTCTTCCGCTTGTTCCCAAGAGGTAATATTAATGGTTATACCCCTACCGTGATTGCCATCCAGGGGCTTGATTACAATTGGGTAGCCGCCCACATCTTGGATGGCATCTTGCAGATCGTCTAGATAGTTGATGACAGTGCCGCGAGGAACAGGTACTCCAGCTTCCCGCAAAATCAGTTTAGTGCTTTCTTTATCAGAGGCTAACTCTACACCTAAAATACTGGTGTTGGAGCTCAAAGTAGCTTGCATCCGCTTTTGGTGTATCCCGTAGCCGAATTGCACTAAGGCGCGAGCGCTCAAAGATGTCCAGGGAACTCCCCGCGCTTCTGCCTCTTTAACAATTGTTTCGGTACTCGGTCCTAAAGAGGCATCCGACCACATTTCCTGCAAATCTAACAGGTCTTGTTCTAATTCCTCTTGAGGATATGTGCCGGTGTCTACTATGCTCTGACACAGACGCACGGCTGCCCTGGCAGCATAGCGACCTGCTTGTTCGTCTTTATACTCAATAACTACTTGGTAGATTCCCGGTGTGCTTGTTTCGCGGGTACGACCGAATCCTACTGACATATCTGCCAGTTCTTGGAGTTCGAGGGCTACGTGTTCCACGATATGTCCCATCATTGTGCCTTCTCGAACTCGGCTGAGGAAGCCGCCCTTGCACCCTGGCGAACAAAAGTGTTCTTCTAAACTAGGCAGTACTTGTATTAATCCCTCGTAGAAGCCAGGAATCTGATTCGACGGTCGATCGGCAAGTTCTTCTAAATCGAGGCGCATTACGACCAGTTTGTGGCGTCTAATGCTCCAGTAGTTTGGACCGCGTAACGTCTGGATTTTAAGAATTTTCATGGCAGTATCCGAGGGTCATTTGGCAGCAAGGAAGCAATCAAAGCAACTATCTAGTTTCTTATGGGGAAGAGTTATTAAACTGTTCGCTATGGACATTTTTATGTATCTGTTGCTGGTATCCCATCCATCCTAGAGAAGAAGTTTGATTACCAATGTTAAAAATACTACATTACCGCTTTATAAGCAGGGCGTGGGGGAGTAGGGGAGTGGGGGAGTGGGGGAGTGGGGGAGCAGGGGAGCGGGGGGGCAGGGGAGCAAGAGAATTAATATTTTCCCTTTTCCTTATCCCTAGTCCCGACGCCCTGGCTCCTTTTTTGACTTTTGACTTTTGACTTTTGACTTTTGACTTTTGACTTTTGCTAGCTCTATTCCCCATGTACTAATGACTGTTTGCCACAAGTGGAATGATTTTGCGCTGGCGGATGTCATAGCGATCGCCATAAGTGAGAATATGAACGCGCATATTGCAAATACTGATGGGGTCGGTGGCTCCAACATAGGAATAGTTGGTGTGGGTAACTTCCCCTGGATCGACGATCGTCACAGTACCTCTACCCATCACTTGAACGACGCCATCTCGCTCGAATAGGGCGCAGGTATCTTCATCTATACCAATTCCCAAGCGATCGGGATGGGCGGCGACCGCGCTCATCAAACGAGCCATGCGATTGCGGTTGTGAAAGTGTTGGTCTACAATCACCTCTGGTATCAGGGCCAAACCCGTCGCCATATCCACCAACGAGCGATTGGGACATTCGCCGCTACCGCCACCGGCAATCATATGATGCCCCATCACCGCTGCACCCGCACTGGTGCCAGCCAGCGTTATCTTACCCTGCCACACCGCTAAGCGCAATTTTTCCATAAAAGGTGTATCGGCCAGCAATCCACACAGCCGCAGTTGGTCGCCACCTGTGAGAAATACTCCCGTACACACTTCTAGGTACTCGTGGATGGCGGGATCTTCACACTGCTGCCGATCGCGAATGTCTAGCAACTCGATCCGCTTGGCACCCATTTCCGTAAAGATGCTGCGATATCTTTCGCCGATGATGGCCGGTTCTCGCGAAGCTGATGGTATGATAGCTATTTGTGCATCGCTTGACCCGGCACGGCTAAAAAAAGTGTGCAGGATCTCGCGTCCGTGAACTTTGTCTTCTGCACCGCCAATCACCATGATTGCGGTTTTGATCGGTTGGGGTTTTCTGGGTTCCAAGGCTTGATATTCTAATTGCAGCATAGTGTTACTCTTGTCGTGCGGTAGGGCAGGCGTCGAAACTACGCCGTAATTTTGCTCCAGTCAAGAAATGCAAGTCTCCACTGCCAACTGTTATAGTGATGACTCTGGAGCTTAATCATTAACGCATAATGCCTGATTAATAAACAGATTATTAAACAATTATTGAAAAAATTGCCCATCCTATACAGAATAATCTCTATGCGTCCTAGATGTTGTGACTCACTCTACTTAAGATAGGGCGTCGGGGTTAGCGGTTAGGGAAGAGGGGAGTGGGGGAGTGGGAGAGTGGGGGAGCGGGAGAATAAATCTTTTCCCTATTAGCTGTCCCTATTCCCTTTCCTCTATTAGCTGTCCCTATTCCCCTTCCTCTATTCCCTTTCCTCTATTCCCGACGCCCTACGCCCTATCCCCTAGTCCCTATGAGATTTGATATTATAACTCTGTTTCCAGATTTTTTCACTTCTCCGCTGAGTTCCGGTCTGTTGGGTAAAGCACTGGCCAAAGGTATTGCAGAAGTTAATCTTATCAATCCCAGAGATTTCGCTACCGACAAGCATCGCCGGGTAGATGATGAACCCTACGGCGGTGGAGTCGGGATGCTGATCAAACCAGAACCCATCTTTGCCGCTGTTGAGTCGCTGCCAGTTTTACCGAGACGCGATGTAATTTTAATGACACCGCAAGGTCAAACTCTCCATCAGGATCTCTTGCGAGAATTGGTCGGCAACTACGACCAGCTGGTAATTATCTGCGGACATTACGAGGGTGTGGACGAACGAGTGCTGCATTTAGTTACCCGCGAGGTGTCCTTGGGGGATTTTGTGCTGACTTGCGGGGAAATTCCCGCACTCACTCTGATCAACGGTACGGTGCGCTTGCTACCCGGAACTGTGGGGAAGGAAGAGTCTTTGAAAGCGGAGAGTTTTGAGGCGGGGTTGTTGGACTATCCCCAGTATACCCGTCCGCCTGAGTTTCGGGGCCTGAAAGTGCCGGAAATTTTGCTATCTGGCGATCATGGTAAGATTGAAAAGTGGCGTCGCGATCGCCAAATCGAACGTACACGAGATCGCCGTCCCGATTTATTTGCTAAATGGTTAGAAACAACAGATTCTCAAACTGAGATTACCACTTTTGAGCTTGAAAAACAACCATTATCAAAAGAAACAGTAGCAGAATAACAGGGGCGATCGCGCAACCTACACAAGCAGACTTTCGCGAAAGGTAGACAAATCATGCGATTTCTTAAATCTCGCTTACTCTGGACGACAGCAACTGCATTTCTTTTATTTAATACTGTAGAAATTCAGATGCCTTCGAGTCAGCAAACAACATGGTTAAATATTGAGCAAGAAGCTTACGCCCAAAGAAGTGGCGGACGCAGCGGTGGCGGTTCTTTCAGTCGCCCTTCCAGATCTTCCGGCGGTTATTCTTCTCCCTCCAGAAGCAACAATAGTGGCGGTTCGTCTGGCCGTAGGTATTACCAATCTGCTCCCGTCTACGGTGGTGGGTACAGGTCAGGTGGAATTTATTTCTATTCCGGATGGGGATGGTTATTTCCTTCTTTGTTTGGGTTAATTGTGCCAACTGTTGTGCTGTTGATAGTTATCAAGACCTTTAATAAAGCCACCAGTAATTATGTGGCAACTACTAATGGAATTATCCCAAGCGGTAATAAAGAATTAGACAACAATATTGTTACGGTCAGCAAAATTCAAGTGGGATTGCTGGCGCAAGCGCGTGCGATTCAAAAAGAATTATCAGAATTAAGTCTTAGGCTCGATACGGGTACGCCAGAAGGATTATTAGAATTGTTACAAGAATCAGTTTTGGCGCTATTGCGATCGCCCGAAAACTGGACGCACGTATCCGCTACTTCCAAAACAGTCCGCAGTCGCGAGTCAGCGCAGGAAATTTTTAATAAGTTTTCTATTGAAGAACGCAGCAAATTTAGTTCGGAAACTCTTACTAACGTAGAGGGAAAAGTCAGCCAAAAAGAAGTAAATCCGAATCCAGATGCAGAACCGGGGTCCTATATTGTGGTAACGTTGTTAGTGGGCACAGAGAACGATCGCCCGCTGTTTGGAAATATACACTCATCTCAAGAATTGAAACAAGCCCTAGAGAGCATTGGCTCTGAAGCACCGGAATATCTGACGGTGTTTGAATTGCTTTGGACTCCTCAATCGGAAACAGAAAGCCTGACTTACAACGAGCTCTTGACTGAGTATACCAATTTGATGCAAATTGCTTAAGTGGTCATTAGCGATCGGTCATGGGCAGAAGTGACTAATAACTAATGGCCGATCGCAAATGACAAAGGAAAAAACAATGAACATCAGAATTGGCAATGGCTATGATATCCACCGACTCATTGAGGGGCGTCGTTTGATTTTGGGAGGCGTAGAAATTGCCCACGAATTAGGCTTGCTGGGGCATAGCGATGCTGATGTGCTGACTCACGCAATTATGGATGCGATGCTGGGGGCGTTGAGTTTGGGGGATATCGGTCATTATTTTCCGCCGACAGATGAGAAATGGGCTGGCGCTGATAGTTTGATGTTGCTGAGTCAGGTGAATCAATTGGTGTTAGATAAAGGTTGGCAGATCGGCAATATTGACTCGGTAGTGGTAGCGGAACGTCCGAAACTGAAGCCTCATATTACCAAAATGCGCGATCGCCTCGCCAGCGTTCTCAACTTAGACTCCGATCGGATCGGGATCAAAGCCACCACCAACGAAAAATTAGGGCCTGTCGGTAGGGAAGAAGGAATTGCAGCTTACGCTGTTGTTTTGCTTACTCAAGGATGAATTATGAACGCCGAACAATTGGAAAAAACTGTATATCGCATCAAACCGGAAGTTGTCATTTTAGACGATGACGATCGCATAATTTTGTTGGTTAAAGCTAAAGGAAACAGAGAAATATACGGGAATGTTTCCGAAGCGATTTCGTGGTTAAAAGCTGGCAATGGGGCTATCCCATTCGTCATGTTTATTGATATCGAAAATATCCAAATTTTTAAATGGGAAAGTGGCAACTTTTCCGCACCAGTTTGTATACTCAATACTGCGGAAGTGCTTAGCCCTTACGGTCTTGAAATAAGCGATAAATGGATATCTGGGGATTACCTTGGTAGCACAGCGCAATCGTGGTTGAACGACTTAGGCTATCACTGGAAGTCCCCTACTCCCCCAGCAGAAGAACAGATAGCAGCCATAGGGTTGTTGTCGTTGCTTAAAAATGGCACAGCTCAACCTGAAGTTGAAATCAGGATCGATAGCAAGTTGCGATACATCGTTTTGAAATATTTCTTCGCACGTCCAGATGATTTTTAATTAGCATGATACTTTACATCGAAACTAATGGCAATAGCAACGACTTTGATACGCAGTCAGTGCGATCGGCTTTACGTAATGCTGGTGTAGAAAATTATTTCAGCCGCACGCAAAATTTTCTAAATTGGCTACAGTTACAGTAAGGTTTGCAATCTGCCCCTAGAGAAAATAATTATGAGATATCCTATTATTACATATAATTGGCGGCGTTGGTTGGCAATTTTGTTAGCTGGACTGAGTGCGATCGTCCTCACAAGCTGTAACCCAAATCAGTTCAAAAGTCAAGCAGAACAAGTACCGCAATTAGTTGCTAGTATATTAACATCTCCGAAAACCTTCAACTATGCGCTGAATCAAACTGTGCCAAATGTTTTTGGTTTTATTTACGAGGGGCTGATTAGTGAAAATGGCGTCAATGGAAAAATTGAGCCAGCGCTAGCTGAATCCTGGGAAATTTCGGAAGACAAACTGCGGATTGTTTTTACCCTGCATCAGGATTTGAAGTGGTCAGATGGCGAACCGCTAACGGTAGACGACGTTGTTTTTACTTATAACGATATTTACCTGAACGAAAAGATTTCTACTGATATCAGAGACACACTCAAGATTGGAGAGAGTGGTGCTTTACCTAAAGTAAAAAAAATTGACGATCGTCGAGTTGAATTTAGTATACCGGAACCATTCGCTCCTTTCTTACGTAGCACCGGATTAGCAATTTTACCAGCTCATAGCTTGAGAGAATCTGTCAAATCTCTTGACTCGCAAGGCAAGCCTAAATTTAACTCTATGTGGGGGATAGATACAGATCCGAAAAAAATTATTGTTAACGGCCCTTATCGCATTCCGAGTTATCAGACTGGCGAGCGAGTTGTATTTGAGCGTAACCCCTATTACTGGCGCAAAGATGCAGTAGGAAATCGTTTGCCCTATATCGATCGCGTCGTTTGGCAAATAGTTGAAAACGCGGACACACAATTAATCCAATTTCGCTCTGGGGGATTGGATATGCTGGGCGTATCTCCCCTCAACTTTTCCTTACTCAAACGGGAAGAAAAGCGGGGTAACTTTACGATCTACAACGGTGGGCAAGCATCGGGCACGAGTTTTATTTGCTTTAATCTCAATAAAGGTAAAAGAAATGGAAAGCCACTGATAGACCCAATTAAATCTCGCTGGTTTAATACGGTAGCGTTTAGGCAGGCAGTTGCCTATGGGATCGATCGCCAAACTATGATTAACAACTTATTTCGCGGTCTTGCCGAAACGCAAAATTCCCCAATTTCTGTGCAAAGTCCCTACTACCTTTCTCCTCAAGAGGGTTTAAAAGTCTACGATTACAATCCAGAAAAAGCCAAAAAATTGCTGTTGGGAGCGGGATTCAAATATAACAATAAAAGCCAATTACTCGACGCCGATGGGAACCGAGTTCGCTTCACATTGCTTACCAATACAGGCAGCAGAACGGCTGAGGCAATAGTATCCCAAATCAAACAAGATTTAAGTAAAATTGGAATGCAAGTAGATGTGAGTCTGATTGAATTTAATGCCTTAGTAGATAAGTTTCACAATACTTTTGATTGGGAATCTTATTTTGGTGGTATTACGGGAGGAATTGAGCCCAATGATGGGGCAAATATTTGGCTTCCCGAAGGGGGATTGCATAGATTCAATCAAGCCCCCGCACCGGACGAAATTCCGATCGTAGGTCGAGAAATAGCCGATTGGGAAGCAGAAATCGGTCGCCTTTATATCCAAGGAGCAAAGGAGTTAGACGAAGCCAAGCGCAAAGCGATCTATGCTGAAACACAACGTATAAGTCAAGAGTATTTGCCTTTTATTTACTTAGTTAATCCGCTTTCTCTGGCGGCTGTACGGAATGAGATAGAAGGTGTGAAGTTCTCCGGATTGGGTGGCTTACTCTGGAACATTGCCGAACTCAAAATCAATAAAAATAGCCCCAGAGATTATCAAAAGTATCCTGAGTAGAAGATACTAGGGCTGATTATCTAAAAAAACTAGCGTGACATAACAATATGCTCTCCACTAAGATTTTTTCCCCTATTACTCGCTGTCGTTGGTTTGTAGTTTTGATGACGGCTATTGTAGCCATATCGCTTACCAGTTGCAATCCAGCCCAATTTAAAAAAGAGGGCGATCGCGTCTCTCAGTTAGTCGTCCGTCTCTCCACCGAACCAAAAACATTTAACTACGCCCTCAGCCAAGAATCACCTAATGTTTTTAATTTCATTTATGATGGTATGATTGCTGAAAATGGCAAGACTGGGGAAATTGAACCAGCGCTAGCTGAATCTTGGGAAATTTCGCCGGATTCCAAGCAGATAATCTTTAGATTGCGAGAAGGATTGAAATGGTCTGATGGGCAACCGTTAACGGCTGATGATGTTATTTTTACCTTTAATGACATCTACTTAAACGAGAAAATTCCCACAGACACCAGAGATGGTCTGCGAATTGGAGAAAGTCGCGCCTTGCCCACTGTAAAGAAATTAGACGATCGCCGCATAGAATTCACCGTACCGGAGCCATTTGCCCCCTTACTTAGGAGCGCTGGAGGAGCGGCAATTTTACCAAAACACGCCCTAGAAGAATCCATAAAAACCAAAGACAAAGATGGTAAACCTCGGTTTCTATCGACTTGGGGAACCGATACAGACCCCCAAAAAATTGTTAGCAACGGCCCCTACAAACTAGAAAGCTACCAAGCTACTCAGCGCGTCACTTTTCGCCGCAATCCCTATTACTGGCGACATGATGCTGAGGGAAATTCTCAACCCTACATCGAGCGAATTGTCTGGCAAATTGTCGAGCAAAGCGATACAGCTTTAATACAATTCCGCTCCGGACAATTGGATATTATCGAAATTGGGCCGTCAAGTTTTCAGTTATTAAAGCGAGAGGAAAAGCGAGGAAACTTTAGCATCCAAAATGCTGGGCCAGACACGGGCACAATTTTTATTTCTTTCAATCTCAACAAAGGAAGAAGAAACGGCAAACCTCTGGTAAACCCGATAAAATCTCGCTGGTTCAATACAGTTGCGTTCAGACAGGCAGTTGCTTATGGGCTCGATCGCCAAACCATGATTAACAACATATATCGGGGTTTGGGCGAGCCGCAAAACTCACCCATTTCCGTGCAAAGTCCCTATTACCTTACACCTCAAGAAGGGCTCCCAACCTACGATTACAATCCAGAAAAAGCCAAGCAATTACTATTAGGAGCGGGATTCAAATATAACAACAAAAACCAGCTGTTAGATGCTGATGGTAACCGGGTGCGCTTCTCGCTGCTATCGCCTGCTACTGGCGGTAGGGATAGCATAGGCTCCCAAATTAAGGGAGATTTAGAAAAAATCGGCATTCAAGTCGATTTGACTCCCCTTGATTTTGGCGCACTTGTAGACAAACTTTCCAACACCCTCGATTGGGAATGCCATTTACTTGCTTTTACCGGAAGTACCGAACCGCACAGCGGTTTTAATATCTGGTCTCCTGACGGTGGATTGCACAGTTTTAACCAAAAACCTCAATCGGGACAAACACCTATAGAAGGACGGGAAATTAGCGATTGGGAGAAAAAAATCGGCGATCTTTACATTCAGGCGGCACGAGAATTAGATGAAGCCAAACGCAAAGCTATTTATGGGGAAACTCAAAAGCTAGCGCAAGAATATCTGCCGTTTATTCACTTAGTTAACCCGCTGGCTCTGGCGGCAGTTCGCAATAATATTCAAGATGTAAAATACTCGGCTCTGGGAGATTACCGTTGGAATGTATACGAATTCAAAACAATCGAAAATTAATCATTTTGCAGTTCATCGTTAATAATTAGAGGTGATTGGCAATGAGGCGCTGGGTTGTTGTTCAAATTACGCTAATTTTGGCGATCGCACTCACTGGTTGCAACCCAGTCCATCTCGCAAATACTGACCCTATTTCCCAGTTAGTTATCGCCATTCTCAGCGAACCCAAGACTTTTAACCCGGCATTAGTCCTGGCATCGCCTAATATTATCAGCCTCACCTATGAAGGTTTAATTGCCGAAAACGGACGCGGGGAAATAATACCTGCACTTGCCGAATCTTGGCAAATTTCTGAAGATAAAAAGCACATTATTTTTACGTTACGCCGGGGATTGAAGTGGTCAGATGGGCAACTGCTCACGGCAGATGATGTTATTTTTACATATAAAGATGTCTACCTCAACGAAGCGCTTCCTATTGGTGTAATAGATATTTTCCGCATTGGCGATCGACTAACTTTACCCAGCGTTCGCAAACTAGACGATCGCCAAATTGAATTTATTACAAGCCAGCCTTTTGCGCCCTTCCTTCGTGCCACAGGCTTGCCAATTTTACCGCGTCATGCTTTGCAGTCAGCAGTGCAAACAAAAGACAAAGAAGGAAATTTCCAACTGTTGAGAACTTGGGACAACTCTACTCCACCAGAACAAATTATCGTTAATGGCCCTTATCGTTTAGAGAAGTATGACACTAGCGGCGAACGGCTGATATTTCGCCGCAATCCCTACTATTGGCGCAAAGATGCCCAAGGCAACCGACAGCCTTATATTGAGCGAGTAATTTGGCAAATAGTTACATCTACCGATACATCTTTGCTACAGTTTCGTTCCGGCGGATTAGATGCTATTAATGTTCAACCGGATTATTTTTCTTTGCTCAAACAATCGGAAAAACGAGGCGATTTTACGATTTATAATGGTGGTTCTGCATACAGCGACACATTTATCAGTTTTAATCTCAATAAAGGACGCCGAAACGGACGCCCCCTAGTTGACCCGATTAAGTCTCGCTGGTTTAATAAAGTGGAGTTTAGACAAGGGGTTGCTTATGCGATCGATCGTCAGCGAATGATTAACAATATTTTTCGGGGACTGGGTGAAATGCAAAATTCATCTATTTCCGTGCAAAGTCCCTATTATCTTTCCCCTCAAGCTGGATTAAAAGTCTACAATTACAATCCCGAACAAGCCAAACAATTACTTTTACGAGCCCAATTCAAATACAATCATAAAGGCGAACTGCTGGATGCGGAAGGCAACCGAGTTCGCTTCACCTTAATTACCAATGCGGGAAATAAAATTCGGGAAGCAATGGCAGTCCACATAAAGCAAGACTTGAGCAAAATCGGCATTCAAGTAGATGTCAATCCAATAGATTTTAGCGTTTTGGGAGAAAAATTAGGTAACTCCTTGGATTGGGATTGTTATTTGTTGGGTTTTGGTGGTGCGATCGAACCGAATGATGGATTTAATATTTGGTCTTTGTCTGGTGCATCCCACACCTTCAATCTGCAACCGCAATGGGGACAAACTCCCATCACAGGGAGAGAAGTAGCAGAATGGGAACAAAAAATTGCCAATCTCTACATCCAAGGCGCAACGGAGTTAGATGAAACGAAACGCCAAGAAATTTATGCGGAAACTCAACGCCTTACCCAAGAATATTTACCGTTTATTTACTTGGTAAACCCGCTGGCGATGGCGGCAGTACGAAATAAAATTAAAGGGGTAAAATACTCAGCCATAGGAGGAGCTTTCTGGAATATTTACGAACTGATAGTCAAATAAAATGTAGTGTAAATCAACTAGGTCATCAATCTAAAATTTAAAAACAAAATGATTTCTGCTATCTCCTCTAATTTCCGTCGTTGCCTCTCAGTTTTACTGGCATTAATTCTAGCCTTAACTTGTCAGTTTGCCCTGACTGGCTGTCAGATCGCGCAGTTCAAAACAAAATCTGCACAAGTCTCGCAACTGGTACTGACTGCCCTTACCGACCCCAAAACTTTTAATCCCGCACTCAATCAAGAATTTCCCAACATTTTTCTGTTTGCTTTTGATAGGTTGACTACAGAAAATGGCGTCACTGGTGAGGTAGAACCAGCTTTAGCAGAGTTCTGGGAAATTTCTCAGGACAAAAAGCGAGTAGTGTTTACCCTGCGGGAGGGATTGCAATGGTCGGATGGGCAACCTTTGACAGCAGATGATGTTGTTTTCACGTTTGAAGATGTCATTTTTAACAAACAAATTCCTACTGATTTTAAAGATAGCTTTAAAATCGGTGCCAGCGGTGCTTTTCCAAAAGTTCTGAAAATCAATAATCGCCAAGTGGAATTCATTTTGCCAGAGCCTTTCGCCCCTCTTTTGCGAGCAGTCGCAGGGCCAGAAGGTGTATCGATTTTGCCCAAACATATTTTACAAGCAGCTGTACAAACTAAAGGTTCAGATGGAAATCCTCGGTTTATATCTACCTGGGGAACGGATACCGACCCAACTAAAATTGTGGTAAACGGGCCATATCAACTGGAAAGTTTATCTCCCGGTCAACGGTTGGTATTTCGCCGCAATCCCTACTATTGGCGCAAAGACGAACAAGGCAACCAAATGCCTTACATTGAAAGGATTATTTGGCAGTTTATGGAAAATACAGACACCCAGTTGCTGGCGTTTCGTTCTGGCGATTTAGATGTAATGGGTGATGTGCGTCCGTTACGTCCGGAATATTATTCTTTATTGAAGAAGCAAGAAAAGCAAGGGAAATTTAAAGTTTATAACGGTGGCCCTTGGTCTGGCACGACTTACATTACTTTTAATCTGAGTAAGGCGAGGGATAAAAATAATCGTCCGTTTGTCGATCCAATTAAGTCTCGCTGGTTTAATAATTTAGCATTTCGGCAGGCAGTTGCTTATGCGATCGATCGCCAAAAAATGCGCGATAATATCTTTCGAGGCATTGGCGAATTGCAAAATTCACCGATTTCCGTACAAAGTCCCTATTACCTCAAAGATGGATTAAAAGTTTACAATTACAATCCGCAAAAAGCAAAAGAACTATTGATATCTGCGGGTTTTAAGTATAACGATCGCGCCGAACTTCTCGATGCTGATGGCAATCGCGTGCGCTTTACCTTGCTGACCAATTCCGGCAACAAAATTCGGGAAGCTATTGGCGCTCAAATCAAAGATGACCTCAGCAAAATCGGCATTCAAATTGACTTTAACCCTATTAATTTTAACACTCTAGTCGATAAAATTAACACTTCGCGAGATTGGGAAGCGCACATGATCGGATTTACAGGTGGAATCGATCCGCACGGTTTAACAAATCTGTGGACTAGCAGAGGAGGTTCTCACTCATTTAACTTAGCACCTCAACCCGGTCAACCTCCTATTAAAGGTTGGCAACCGCTGGACTGGGAGTTAGAGATCGATCGCCTTTTTGCAGCAGGAGCGAGAGAATTTGACGAAACCAAACGCCAAGCGATTTATGCAGAATTTCAGCGCATTGTTCAACAACAGTTACCTGTGATTCATTTAGTTAATGAAACTGCTTTAATGGCAGTGCGCGATCGCGTCCAAGGAGTCAAATACACTGGTTTACCCAGTTGGGGATTGTGGAATATTCAAGAACTTAAAATTGTCAGCAAATAAACGGCTTTTGACACTCCCCGCGATAAATCGACGGTGATTCTTGGTTCACCGAGAGTCCTTATCTAGACTCAGTAATTAGTCTAGATAGAGGTTTTTTGGTAATCGTTATGTTATAGTGAAGGTTGTTTATCATTTATTTTCATTGCTTATAGCTAATTCAATCAACTATAAGCAATGAACAACGAACAATGAACAATGAACAACGGATAGAAAAAAGTAGCCATGAAGAGAACTATAGATTGGAAGCAAACTTTTTGGATTACCGCCGGTTTATTACCTTCGATTCTGATTAGCATAGGCCCAGTAGTTGCTGTCGTTGGCACACCTTCCATACTGATCTGGACGCTATCAAATTTAATCGGTTTCGTGCAGCTATTTTTATACGCAGAACTGGCTGCTATCTTCCCCAACAAAACAGGAGGCGCTGCTGTCTACTCTGCTGTCGCATGGCTTCGCTACGGCAAAATTTTTGCGCCGATCAATGTTTGGTGCTACTGGATAACTTGGTCTTCAGCACTGGCAGTTACAGCAGCTTTGGCGGGAAATTATATTGTTAATGGTTTTTTTGCAGGTACGCCATTAGCAAATTTCTCGATTACCCTGCTTGACCTTTCCGCAATCTTGCCAGGAATTAAGTTCAAACTTGATGCCATAATTCTGTGCAGTGCAGCAATTATGTTAGTCGCTTTTTATTTGCAGCATCGGGGACTTCTCCAAACAGCAAGAATACAGTTTGCGTTGGCGCTTCTATCTATAATTCCATTATTTTTGTTGACGATCGCACCTTTGTTGACTGGAAAGGTCGATCTAACTAACTTCACACCTTTCATCCCCAAAGATACAACCAGTTGGTCTAGCGCAGCTGCGTTCACCTTGTTCATGGGGGGGATGTTTATGGCAGGCTACATTACCTACGGCGCTGAAATTGCAGTTTGTTATGTCAGCGAATTTAAAGACCCTGCTAGGGATGGCATCCGAGCTATTATCTTAATTGGGGTGACAGCGGCTGTAAGCTTTGTGATTTTCCCTTTCACTTTCTTGGGCGCGTTGGGGATGAAAAATGTTACAGATCCAGCTTTTGCAGCGGGAGATCCCCAAGCGGCAGTCGTCAAACTAGCAGCGATCGCGTTTGGAACTGGGTCTGGTAAATTGCTGACATTGATGCTGATCTTAGCTATGGTACTCGGTATCGTCACAGCAATGTCCAGCAGTTCCAGAACTTTATACCAAGCAGCAGTAGATGGTTTGTTCCCCAAATTTTTGGGTACCCTAAATCATCACGGTGTTCCAGTTGCAGCAATGTGGGCTGACCTAATTTTTAACTTGGTTTTGCTAACTTTAGGAAATCCTATTTTTGTGGTCGCTGCTTGCAGTGTGTCATACTTTATCTGCATCTGTATGGATTTAAATGCTGTCTGGATGTTACGACAACAACGGCCAAGTCAACCTCGGAGTTTCCGCGCACCGGATTGGCTTGTTTATGGGGGAATACCAATTCTCACTGTACTCAATCTATCATTCATGATTTTTGGCGCTAATGTTTTCGATCCGAATGCTTTGTGGTATGGCTTGGGAGCAATATTATTCATTTTTCCCATTTTCTTCTACAGGCACTATCTAGTTGATAAAGGTGTCTGGCCGGAATCAGCCCAAAAGCATTTCGATCTGACTGAATAATCGAGTCTAAATCCGGCTAACTACCCCCTGAGTGAACTCTCCGCCAAGACGCCAAGAATAAGAGGGAGAGAATAACCGGGGTAATCAAGCAGGATTTGCGATAAAGTTTAAATGTAGTGTCAATTCATGAATTGACACTACATTTAGATATTCTGCTTAAGTCTTGTTTTCTTGAGAATGATGCAAAATGTGAGCAATGGCTAATGACCAACGCTCAATGACTAAAATCGATCCTACTCTTTATTTTTGCCAGCCTCTGCGGGATCTTTTGCTGATGATTCCACTTCCTCTTCGGGCTTACTTATCTCTTGTTTAAAACCGCGCAAAGTTTTAGCTAAAGCGGTGCCGATTTCCGGAATTTTCTTGGGGCCGAAAATTATAATTGCAACTATGGTAATAACGCCGAGTTCGGGCAATCCTAAACCAAACATATGAATCTCCTGTGAATTAATAGGAATGGGGAATGGGGAATGGGAGATGCTTACTATACAAGCCTTTGGGCAAAAACATCAGTTTTAGTTATCATATCGAGTCCGCTGACATCATTGGTGGCATCATTATTTTATGGTTGAACGTGCAGAAAGTATTTTTTCTCCCTGCCTCTCTGCGCCTGTGCCTCTATGCCCTCCTTTCCTTTCTCTTCCCCTCTCCTCCTGCCTGTAATATATAGTGAAACAAGCAGCTGTTAAAATTATTAAAAAAAATAAAAATGCCAGAAACCCTCAGACCTTCTCTTCGCGAACAACAACACCCCCTGATTCGCCAACTCGCCGACTGCATCGAGTCCACCTGGAAACAATACCTGGACTTGGAACCGTACCACCTACCAGCTGAGTTGGGATATGTGGAAGGGCGATTGGAGGGAGAAAAGCTCACGATTGAAAATCGCTGCTATCAAACGCCGCAATTCCGCAAAATGCACTTGGAATTGGCCAAAGTAGGCACAAATTTGGATATATTGCATTGCGTGATGTTTCCCCGTCCGGAATACCCGTTGCCTATGTTTGGTACGGATTTGGTGGGAGGAAGGGGACAAATTAGTGCGGCGATCGCAGATTTGTCTGCCACCAGTCCCGATCGCAGTTTATCACCAGAATACAAAAATGCCCTCGCGGCCTTACCCGATGTAAACTTTCAAGAGCCTCGCGAGTTGCCAGATTGGGGGGATATTTTTTCCGAATTTTGCCTTTTCATCAGACCCGGTAACGTGGAGGAAGAAACTCGGTTTCTACAGCGCGTGCAGGCATTTTTGGAGATTCACTGTCAGCAGGCGCGACGTCAATCGCCCGTATCTTCCGATGCGGAGCGCGATCGCATCCTCGCCGGACAACGCTATTATTGCACCAAGCAGCAAAAAAATGATAAAACTCGACGGGTGCTGGAAAAAGCCTTTGGCTGCGAATGGGCCGAAAATTACATGACCGCAGTTTTATTCGATTATCTTTAACTGCATCACCTATCTGGAGGAAGTGCGATCGTCTCTGTAAAGATTACTTTGAAATATGGGATTGGGGCATGGGTCATGGGTAATTACATAGGAGGTTAAACCTATCTGTGTAAAATCTCGTGTTTATCTGTGGTTAAAAATACCTAAAACTTGCTATTTCGATCGGCTTTAACAGCTCAGTGGTGTCCCCTACCAAAACAGTCCGATTTTAGATGTGTCAAAATCACACAACTTCCTAAAAAATCATGGGGGAAGAAACGCAGTTAAAGGATTGGCTATTGGTAAAACCTACAGGCCGCTGGATATTAATTCTAGCCGTTGCTGCCTCTCTGGGCACTACAGTCTTGGGTTTATACAAGTTTAACGAATTCAAGAACGCACAAAACAAACAGCCAGAAACCGTCGCCACCGCGCCAGCAAAAATTGAGGTGACAGCCTTGGGGCGTTTAGAACCGCAAGGCGAACTGATAAAACTCTCTGCGCCTAGTTCTTTGGAAGGAACGCGGGTGGCAAGGCTGCTGGTGAAACAGGGAGATAAAATTGAAAACGGGCAAGTAATTGCCATTTTGGATAGCTACGAACAGCGTTTGGCATCTCTGGAAGAAGCCAAAAGACAAGTGCAAATTGCCCAAGCTAATCTGGCTAAAGTAAAAGCTGGGGCGAAAGCGGGAGAAATTGGGGCGCAGCAAGCTGAAATCGCTCGCTTGCAAGCGCAACTGGATGGAGAGAAGAAAACTCAACTCGCTACCATCGCCAGACTGCAAGCGCAACTGGATGGGGAGAGAAAAACTCAACAAGCTACGATTGCTAGACTGCAAGCGCAACTGGATGGGGAAAATAACGCTCAAAAAGCTTCTATTGCTAGGTTGCAAGCGCAACTGAATGGGGAGAGGAAAACTCAACAAGCCACTATTGCTAGGCTGCAAGCTCAATTTGACGGGGAAAGGAAAACTCAACAAGCTACGATTGCTAGATTGCAAGCTCAGCAGAGAAATGCGGGAGCGGAATTTGAACGCTATCAAATACTATACAAACAAGGTGCGCTGGATGCTTCCAGATTTGATAGTAAGCGTCTGGAATTGGAAACTTCCCAAGCGCAGGTAAATGAAGCGCAAGCTACTCTGAAACGAACTCTGGAAACTCTGTTTCAACAAATTAATGAGGCGCAAGCTACCCGCAACCAAAGTGAGGCAACTTTGGTCGAGCAGATTAATGAAGCTAAAGCTAATTTGACGAAGACCGATCGAACTTTGATCGAGCAAATTAATGAAGCTAAAGCTACGCTGAAAAAGACAGAACAAACTTTGGTCGAGCAGATTAACGAAGCGCAATCGACGCGCGATCGAACTGTAAATACTTTGAGCGAACAAATCGAGCAAGCTAAAGCAACTTTAAACCAAATTGCCGAGGTGCGTCCGACAGATGTGCAAGCGGCGCAAGCGGAGATCGATAAAGCGATCGCTACTGTTAAAAAAGCACAGACAGATTTGGATTTGGCTTCTGTGCGATCGCCCCTCTTCGGTCAGGTTTTGAAAGTTAATGCCCGTCCCGGCGAACGCATCGGTGATGATGGTATTATCGAACTCGGACACACTGACCAAATGTACGTAGTTGCAGAAGTTTATGAAACCGAAATCGATAAGGTGCGTTTGGGTCAAGCGGCTACTGTCTCTAGCAGCGCTTTTACTGGAAAATTAAAAGGAACTGTTGACCAACTCGGTTTAAAAATAGGCAAGAAAAATATTCTTAATGATGACCCCGCAGCTGACCAAGATGCCAGAGTCGTAGAAGTGAAAATTCGCCTCGACGAATCCGATAGCAAGCAAGTCGCCGGCTTGACTAACTTGCAGGTGGAAGTGGCCATTGATGTTTCGCCGACCTCATCTAATCATACAGATATTCCAGCGGGGGGGAACCCCACCCCCAACCCCTCCCCGTCTACGGGGAGGGGAGGAAGAGATGAGGAGGGGGGGAGCAATCAATAATGAACAATCAACTATGAACAATCAACTATGAAAGTACCTCTAGCATGGCTGCAACTGACTCGCGAAAAAATGCGCCTCGTAGTTGCGCTGGCAGGTATCGGTTTTGCCGACTTGCTGATGTTTATGCAACTGGGTTTTAAAACTTCTCTGTTTGAAAGTGCGATCGCTATTCACAAGCGTTTTCAAGGAGACTTGGTTTTAATCAGTCCTCGCTCGGAATTTATCGCCCAAATGGTGAGTTTTCCCCGCACTCGTTTGTACCAAGCGAAAGGATTTGAAGGTGTAGAATCGGTTAGCTATTTGTATATCGCGCCAGGAAAATGGAAAAATCCAGCTAATCCCAGTTACAATCGCTCGATATTTATTTTCGGTTTCGATCCGGAAAGACCAGTTTTTGATATGCCAGAAGTTAATCAGCAACTGGATAGGATAAAATTGCCGGATGTTTATCTATTCGATCGCAAATCTAGGGCTGAATTTGGGCCTGTGGCCGAGCAATTTGAAAAAGGAAATCCTGTTGTCACTGAGTTAAGCGATCGCAAAATCAAAATAGGAGGATTGTTTGACCTTGGCGCGTCGTTTGCAGCCGATGGGAATGTCATCACCAGCGATTTGAATTTTATTCGCGTTACCAAACGCTCTATGGACACAATTGATGTGGGTTTTATCAAACTAAAACCGGGTGCAGACCCGCAAGCTGTCCTGGAAAATATGCAGAAAAATTTGCCCGACGACGTGAAAGTGCTGACGATGGAAGGGTTTATCCAAATGGAGAAAAAATACTGGGAAACCGGCACTGCGATCGGCTTTATTTTTGGGTTGGGCGTAGCGATGGGATTTATTGTTGGCATCGTGATTGTTTATCAAATACTTTATACCGATGTAGCCGATCATTTGCCAGAATATGCTACGCTAAAGGCTATGGGATATACAGACTTTTATCTTTTAGGTGTGGTATTCCAAGAAGCAATTTTACTTTCAGTATTAGGCTACATTCCCGGATTTGTGATTTCTTTGGGATTGTACAATCTCGCTAAAAATGGTACTGGTTTACCGATGGGAATGACCTTCGATCTGGCATCAACAGTGTTTGTATTAACGGTCGTGATGTGCTTTGTATCGGGTGCAATAGCAGTGCGTAAACTACAAGCGGCAGATCCGGCGGATATCTTTTAATATCAAGTCAAAAGTCAAAAGTCAAAAGTCAAAAGTCAAAAGTCAAAAAAGAGAATGGGCTAGTGGGACGGCTTGACCGCTTATAAGTATAAACAAGGAACAATGAACAACTAACAATCGCCAATGAGTAATCAACCAGTTGTTGAAATCCAAAATCTCAATCATTATTTTGGGCAAGGGTCGCTCAAAAAACAAGCTTTATTTGATATTAACCTGGAACTGAACAGGGGAGAAGTTGTCATCTTAACCGGGCCGTCAGGGTGCGGAAAAACCACCTTGCTAACGTTAATTGGGAGTTTGCGATCGGTCCAAGAAGGCAGCTTGAAAATTTTAGGACGAGAGATGCGGGGTGCTGGGAAAAAACAACAAGTAGAAATTCGTCGTCAAATTGGCTATATTTTCCAAGCACATAACTTGCTGAAATGCTTAACTGCCGAACAAAATGTGCGAATGTCGATGGAACTGCACAATGGCATTTCTGCACGAGAAGTGAAAGCAAAATCGGTGGCCATGCTAGAGGCTGTAGGCTTGGGAAATCGAGTCGATTACTATCCGGATAACCTTTCTGGGGGACAAAAACAACGGGTAGCGATCGCACGCGCCTTGGTAAGTCATCCCAAATTAGTTTTAGCAGACGAACCCACCGCTGCGCTAGATAGCAAATCAGGCCGCGATGTCGTGGAATTAATGCAGCGTTTGGCGAAAGAGCAGGGATGTACCATCTTAATGGTGACTCACGACAACCGCATTTTAGATGTAGCCGATCGCATCGTTAGTATGGAAGACGGTCGTTTGATCCAAGATACAACCGCAGCCCTTGCATCTCATAGTTAAAACAAGGTAGCGCCAACGTTGGCGCTAGATTCACAAGTAAAACAAGCGATCGCAGTCGTAATGAAATCATTGTCTTAGTTACACCTAACATCATTGATGAATAGCACTTCCGAGTTCTATCCACGCTGCACTTGAGGGCGAACTACTTACCTGCGTTTTTATTATTAATTGGATTCGGTTTAGCATTAGTGGGATTCGGTTTAGCCCCAGCAGCTGGCGCTTTCTTCTGAGCTGGCGGCGTTCCGCGTTTGGGCGGCGGCGGTGGCGGATCGGGTAACCCCCCTGGCCCTCCTCTTTTAGTGGCAAAACTCACATTTACGCCTTCATTAGATTGTTCTATCACCAGCAAAGGAGTAGGTTTAGCCTTCTGATCCCATTGCATATGTACAATGCGACCTTGAATCGTCGGTTGCCAAGTATCGTGGTCATCGGTCGGACTCAAGAAAGTTTCGATGCAATCGATGATTTGATTGATTGTCTGAGAAGTTGCTTGAGTCGGTAACTTCATTAAACGGATTTGAATGCGGAAAAGAACTCCTTTTTTCGACTTGGGGTTGTCTGCTACTTGATACTCCACATCAAACATTTCATCTACTTGCCGTCCCGCATTAGCGGTACTACCAGTAGCCGCAGTTGGTGCAACTTGAGAGGGACGCAGCGCCAGGGAAATTTTATCTTTGACCTTCACCTTAATTTGATTGACAACGGCAAAGTGGAAGACTTCCTCTGCCATCCGCATCCGCAAATAATCCAGGTTAAACTCTCGCGAGTGAACCAAGTCCGGATTAGTTTCCATTTTCCGAATCGTTTCCAGGGCGAGCTTTAATTTTTTATCGGTTTCTCGCGTTCTGAATTCTTCAAACCGCAGTTTCTTTTTCAATCTGCTCAGCTGCCAAAAAAAGTACCCGCCCGCACCGACAAGAGCGATCGCCAACCCGATCGAGATTGTCGTCCACGGCAGGTCTGGGGGCGAATCTTTGGGTTTGGCAACGGGTGGTCTTTGAGCCAGCAATGGTTCTACGAGAATAATGGGATTTGACATATTAGGTAGCAGTTACATTTACACCTGTTTATAGAATGCCCCTAAGACGGGTAATAGCATCAGTAAAATCACTAAAAACAAAGAAATTTCAGAGTATTAGGATTTATACGGTTAATTGTAGCTCTGTGAATCTATGTTTGAAATTTTACGCTATTTACAGTAAAGTACGGAAATGGTTTTTACTTACGAGGAGCAAGCACGACCGTTAAAGGTGCCGAGCCAGCACGGATTTATACTTTGCTTGCAGACTGCGATCGTCTCCATCTGTATAGTTTTTGCGAATTTTTGTCCCACGATTGCACTCTCCGAGTCAATACTACCTGGATTTACGGGAAACCAAATTTCTTGTCTGTTCCCTCTGCTATATGCAAGCCATTCTCTCGCAACACTAGCCTAGCTTATTCAGCGGCTGGCGATCTTGGGCGCAAGAGCTGCGCCTCGATGTGCAGCCCTATGAGGTAAAAAAAATTTTAAAACCGTTACCTGATAACAGAATTGAAGCTTTAATGACTGAAATACTCAAAGATCGCTCACTGTAGCACTAAGGGCTTTTTTGAGTCAATCGGGTTGGTTGTCCTGACCCTGTACAAGGGTGTGACTATTTTTTGCAACAAATAATACAATTTCACAATTTTTAATATGGAAGAAGGTACCACAGAAGGTCGCAAAATTCAAGCAGAAGTGCGGCTTTTGGAAGCGATGACCCTAGCGATCGCCCAGTCTCAGGATTTCCATACCGCGCTGGGAGAAGCCTTGCGTCAGGTCTGCGAAGCGACAGGATGGAAGTATGGAGAAGTTTGGATTCCTCGCTTGGATGGCACCGCACTCGAATGCAGCCCAGTTTGGTACGGCAGTACTAACAATCTGGAGAAATTTAGAAAATTGAGTGAAGCATTGACGTTTCCTCATAACATAGGTCTACCCGGTCGAGTTTGGTCATCCAAGCAGCCAGAGTGGATTAAAGATGTTTCAAATGAGCCAGATTCTATTTTTCTGCGCTGTCAGATGGCATTAGAACCCGGACTGAAAGCCGGGTTAGCAATACCCATACTCGATGGCGATCGAGTGCTGGCAGTTCTGGTATTTTTTATGTTTGAATCTCGTGAAGAAGACAATCAACTGGTAGATTTAGTTTCAGGCGTTGCCACTCAATTGGGTTCCCTGATTGCCCAGAAGCGGATGCAGGAGGTTTTGAAGACGCAAGCGCGAGTGCTGGAAAGCATGGTAGAAGGTGTCAATATGTGCGACGAGAATGGATTTATATTTTTTACCAATGCGGCATTCGATGCGATGTTCGGATACGAGCGCGGTGAGTCGATCGGCAAACACATCTCAGATTTCGATGCCAATTCATCGGGAGAAAACGCTTGGCTTATAGAGCGAATAAACCAGCAGTTGCAAATCCAAGGATCTTGGTGCGGGGAATTCAAAAATTGTCAAAAAGACGGCACGCCATTCATTACTTATGTGAGGATAAGTGCCTTGGAAATTTCTGGAAAAAAGTATTGGATTTGCGTTCGAGAGGACATCACTGCTCGCAAAATCGCAGAAGAGGAATTGCAAACAAGTAAGCGCAGGTTGGCCAACTTGATCGATTCCCTTCCCGGTATTGCTTTTTCCTGTGCAAACGATCCTCAATGGTCGATGAAATACCTCAGCGAAGGTTGCCTTGATTTAACTGGGTATAAAAGTGAAGAACTCTTAGGTGATGGAATTTCTTATAATGCTCTCACTCATCCGGAAGATTTACCGAAAGTTTTGAATGCCATTAACGAATCAGTAAGCCAAAAGCAACCTTATGTAGTAGAGTATCGAATTAATACAAAATTTGGCTTAGAAAAATGGCTGTGGGAAAAAGGAAGGGCAGTATTTGATGAAAAAGGGGAAGTGCGGGGACTGGAAGGTTTCATCACCGACATCACCGATCGCAAACGTGCCGAGGAAGCATTACTGCAAGAGCGTAACTTTGTTTCTGCAATCCTTGACACTGCTAGCAGTTTAGTAGTAGTTCTTAACCAAGAAGGAAAAGTTATTCGTTTGAATCGAGCTTGTGAAAAAACAACAGGATACCTATTTGATGAAGTCAGGAATAAGTATTTCTGGGATATATTTTTAATTCCGGAAGAAAACAAGCAAGTTAAAGCTATATTTGAAGATTTACAAGTGGGTAAGTCGTCAAACCAGCATGAAAATTACTGGTTAACGAAAGACGGCAGCCGACGACTCATTGCCTGGTCTAACAGTGTCCTCCTCGATGCCGAGGGTGCCGTGAAATACATCATTGCGACTGGAATTGATATAACCGATCGCAAACAGGCAGAAGAAGCTTTGCGGCAGGCAGAACGCCAGTATCGCAGCATCTTTGAAAATGCTGTCGAAGGTATTTTCCAAACCACGGTAAATGGACATTACCTGATCGCAAATCCCATGTTAGCTCGAATTTACGGCTACGATTCACCATCAGAGTTGCTATCAGCTCTGACCGATATCGAGCATCAACTTTACGTAGACTGCAATCGCCGTGCTGAATTTATGAGCTTGGTCAAAGAACGGGGTGCTGTGTGGGGTTTTGAGTCGCAAGTTTATCGCAAAGACGGTAGCGTAATTTGGATTTCCGAAAATGCTTACGCGCTTTATGATGGTGAGGGTCGATTGGTGGGTTATGAAGGCACGGTTGTAGATATTACCGAGCGGAAGCGGGCAGAAGCGACAATTCAATATCAAGCATATCACGACTTGCTGACCAACTTGCCCAACCGCAACCTATTTAACGATCGCCTCGATTTATCCCTGGCAAATTCCCATAGAAATCATAACAAGCTGGCGGTAATGTTTTTGGATTTGGATTGTTTCAAAATTATCAACGATACGCTAGGTCATGCTGTGGGCGATCGTTTATTGCAACTTGTAGCAGAACGATTGACAAGCTGTTTGCGAGAAGGGGATACAGTTGCTCGCTGGGGAGGCGATGAATTCACTATATTACTGCCTCAAATCCATACTTTGCAAGAAGTTGCGAAAGTTGCTCAAAGACTTGTAGATGCCTTCAAGTTGCCTTTCAATTTACAAGATGCCGAACTTTATATCAGTAGCAGCATTGGGATTGCTCTCTATCCCCATGACGGTCAAGATTTGCAAACCCTCTTAAAAAATGCAGATATGGCTTTATATAAAGCCAAAGAAAATGGACGAAATAACTATCAGTTTCATATCGAAGATAATAATTTTCAAAATTCTGTTAAACCGATGAGAAAACGGAAAGCGCGATCGCCAGCTTGAACGGATGAGAAATCGGGTTTCTTTGCTTGTCAATGTCGATATTTTGTAACGCTCGCTTGCAGAAACCCGGTTGCTGGGATGATGGCGATCGCGGATGAGAAATCGGGTTTCTTTGCTTGTCAATGGAAAATGAAAATGAAGACGATAGCGATTAATACCAGCGAAGAAGTATTGCTGAAATGGCAGGGGTTTGCCGCTCGCCTCGGCATTTCTGTGGAAGAATCGATCGTCAGAAGTGTTGCGGAAAGAATCGAGCGGTTTTCTGAAAAATTACCAACCACAGTGGTTGATGGAAAAAATACTAAATCTCAGCAAGAAGTGTTAATTAAGCAGCGTGATGTGGTTTATGCAGATTTTTCAGAAATGGCGATCGATCGAGAATATCAAAAAGAGGCTTTAGAGATTTGTAGAGAATTTGAGAAAGCAGACTGGGAAGCCTTGCAGCTAGGTGAGTCTGAATATGAAACGCGGTGAAGTTTACCCGCTCAAAGCGCTTTCTTTTAAGCAGGATCGGTAGAAGTATCTGAATTTTTAGGTAACGGCATCACCAAAATTTTATCGACGCGATTGCCATCCATATCCATCACTTCAAAACGGAAGTTCCGCCATTCAAAACGATCGGCAGCAGTGGGAATACGACCCAAATTGGTAATCACAAAACCGCCCATTGTGTGATAATTGCCCCGGCGATCTTCTGGCAATTCGTCAATGTCAAAAAGTTCTAAGAAATCTTCCACCGGCAACATCCCATCCAACAACCAGGAACCATCTGCGCGTTGCACGGCTTGGGGTTCGTCCTGCTGATCTATAGACGGTATATCGCCGACAATTTCGACTAAAATGTCGTTGACTGTGACTAATCCTTGGATAACGCCGTATTCGTCTACCACCAGAACAATGTGGGTGCCGGATTGCTTGAACATTTCCAGGACTTTCAACCCCCGCGTGCTTTCTGGCACAAATAGGGGTCGTCGCAACAAGGCAGTTAAGTCGATCGGCTGACCAGTGAGAGAACGAGATAGCAAATCGGTAACCTGTACCACGCCCAAGACATTATCCAACTCGCCTTGGCAAACTAGAAGACGGGAATGTCCGCTATCGATCATCTTTTGTCTGTTCGTTTGGGCAGAATCGTCTAGGTCAAGCCAAACAATATCCGGTCGCGGGGTCATGAAGGCGCTGACAGGTCGATCGCCCAAACGAAACACCCTTTCCACCATATCTTGTTCCGCTTCTTCAAACGTTCCCGCCTCCGTACCTTGTTCGATCAAAACCCTAATTTCTTCTTCCGTAACTTCCGGTTCTGTGGAAGGTTTGACCCCCAACAGTCGCACCGCCATATCGGTGGAGGAACTTAACACATGAACGATCGGTGATGTAATTTTAGCCAACATCCGCATAGGAATAGCAACAGATGCGGCGATCGGTTCCGGATTGTTTAACGCCAAGCGTTTGGGCAGCAGTTCGCCAATCACCAACGTCAGATAGGTGATAATTAAAATCGCTAGTGTCGATGCGATCGCTTCCTTATATTGTGCTGTCTGCGGGAGCGCACCAAAAATAGGCGCTAATCTCTTAGAGATGACCGATTCGCCGAACGCACCCGACAGAATAGCCAGAAGTGTGATGCCAATTTGAACCGCAGACAAAAACTGATTCGGGGAATTAGCCAGTTGCAAAGCAACGCGGGCCTTAGCATCGCGATCGGCCATCTGTTGCAACCGCACCTTCCTTGCTGAAATAATCGCCAGTTCCGACATCACAAACAGGCCGTTGGCGATAATCAGTAGCAGAACGATCGCGATTTCGATAGTTGGGGACATTCCGAAAAGGGGTTAGAAAGTCAAAAGTCAAAAGTCAAAAGTCAAAAGTCAAAAGAAAAAATTCGTTTTACCGAAGATTTTGGGTTTAAAGCCTCGGCGTAGAACGCCGACTTTCGACTTTGTATTATAATTAGTGAGACTCAGGTAGAATATCCGCTGGTACAGGACGACTCAAATGAGTGAAACACGATTGGCCAGGAAATAATAAAGTCAAAGTGCAGCGAAAACACTTTAAACAGCTAGGGAAATCAACAGAGTACCAACCCAGAAAAGTCAAAGCTTTTCTTCTCTCAACAGTTAAATAAACGTAATGTGGGGCACACATAAACGCTAGATTAAATATTCTAGTACGCCTCTGGAGATATAGCCCTCTGGGGTCAGCTAAGTTAGGCTTGTTCATTGGTTCTATTGAACGGTGAAAGAGTTTAAGAATTGCCAGCAATGGATAGTTGATTTTAAGGTTTGTCGCTGAAAGAGGAAACTTCAAGAGTAATCTTGGGAATCACCGCACTTCTTCTGCGGTGAGGATGTCAATTCTTTTTGCGCTTGATATCATTCATCCTTATTATCCTTCTTCTGTGTTTTATGCAAAGGCTCTCAGGGTGGATATCAACATATTAGTCGCTCAGGAGTACCAGGTATCGGCGGGAGTGGGAAAATTTGGAGTTTGTAGGGACTGTTTGGCTGATATCTTTCATTTTCCAGACAAATCGGTCGTAAAAACTCGCCCCTACTCACTTATCCTGGGGTTAGGGCATCGGGCAAGCGGGAATTTTGACTGAGTGACTTTTGACTTTTCACGCAAAGCGATCGGTAACTCATGGAACCTGCCTTCTAAAATGGTGGAGGTACGCAACCATAGTAACTTTAACAGCGAGTTGAGCAGTTCTAGAACACATGGCCTTTTCTTCCATCATTAGGGCATTAGGGCGATCGCCCCTCACAGCAGAAATCCTCACCAAGCTAAATCGCACACAATGCGTGCGGCTTTCCGGCATCCCCCGTCTCCCGAAGGGATTGGTCGCCTCCGCCCTAGCGCAAACAGAGGGGCGGAATTTGTTCGTAGTAACTGCAACTCTGGAAGAAGCCGGACGCTGGACGGCCCAGCTAGAGGCGATGGGTTGGCAGACCGTAAATTTTTATCCCACCTCGGAAGCAACGCCCTACGAACCGTTTGACCCGGAATCGGAAATGATTTGGGGACAGATGCAGGTGCTGGCCGATTTGGTCAATTTTAGAGCTTCGATTTTAGATTTTGGATTGGGGTCTGCTGGTGAGAATCCAGAGACTCCCCCATCTGAAGAAGAGTCCCACAATCTAAAATCCAAAATCCTCAATCCAAAATCGAATTGGGCGATCGTCGCCACAGAAAGGGCCCTTCAACCCCACCTGCCGCCGAGGGAAGCTTTTCAACCCTACTGCCTCACCCTTCAAGTAGGACAAAATTGGGATTTAAACGCATTCAGCGATAAGCTAGCCCAGTTGGGATACGAACGAGTCCCCCTGGTAGAAACAGAAGGGCAGTGGAGTCGGCGCGGCGATATTATTGATGTATTCCCGGTTTCGGCTGAGCTGCCGGTACGGTTGGAATGGTTTGGCGACGAGTTGGAAAAGATGCGGGAGTTTGCACCCGACTCGCAGCGATCGATGGATAGCATCAAGCAGCTGATCCTCACGCCTACGAATTTCGGGCCGATCGTCATGGCATCGCTGACCGAAGAAAAAGGCGATCGCATTAAAAATTTTCTATCCCCAGAAGAACAAGAAAAATTCGATGCTGGCAATCCACCAGAAGGCGTGCGTCGATTTCTCGGGATAGCCTTTGAAAAACCCGCCTCCCTACTCGATTACTTGCCGCCAAATACTTTAGTAGCAATTGATGAGCCAGATCAATGTCGCGCACACGGCAATGTCTGGATCGAACACGCAGAAGAACAATGGAATCAATTGCAAATTGGAAAAAAAGCTCAATCTGAAATTACCCTCCCCCGCATTCATCGTTCTTTTGATGATTCCTTAACCGCAACACAAAGCTTTCACTGCACTCATTTATCCGAACTGGCAGAAGAAAATAATAGCAGCCTCAATCTTTCCAGTCGTCCAGTTCCCACAACGCCACATCAGTTTGGCAAAATAGCAGAAATTCTGCGCGGCGAACTAGCCAGAAACTTCTCTGTTTGGATTGTTTCCGCGCAACCTTCTCGTTCTGTTTCCCTACTGCAAGAACACGACTGTCCGGCCCAATTTATCCCCAATCCCCGCGACTATTTAGCGATTGACAAGCTACTCGTGCAACACACTTCCGTCGCGGTGAAATATTCCGGATTGGCAGAACTGGAAGGCTTTATTTTACCCACATTCCGGTTAGTTCTCGTCACCGATCGCGAATTTTACGGACAGCATACCCTCGCCACACCCAGTTATGTACGCAAGCGACGCCGCGCCGCATCCAAGCAGGTCGATCCCAACAAACTGCAACCGGGGGATTATGTGGTTCACCGAAACCACGGCATCGGCAAGTTTCTCAAGTTAGAAAAGCTGACCATAAATTACGAAACTCGCGAATATTTGGTAGTGCAATATGCGGATGGTTTGTTGCGAATAGCGGCAGATCAGTTAAACGCACTATCCCGATTTCGCACTTCCGGCGATCAGGCTCCAGAACTTAACAAAATGTCTGGCAAAGCCTGGGAAAATACTAAAAGTAAAGTTCGCAAATCTATTAAAAAGTTAGCAGTAGATTTGCTGAAATTGTATGCCCAACGCGCTCAACAGGAAGGTTTTTCCTATCCACCAGATAGTCCCTGGCAAGAAGAATTGGAAGATTCTTTCCCATATCAACCGACTCCAGATCAGTTGAAGGCAACGCAAGATGTGAAGCGGGATATGGAATCGCCTCGACCGATGGATCGATTGGTGTGTGGGGATGTGGGTTTTGGCAAAACCGAAGTGGCAATTCGAGCCATATTTAAAGCGGTAACGGCAGGAAAACAGGTAGCTTTTCTGGCACCGACAACGGTGTTGACGCAGCAGCACTATCACACCTTAAAAGAACGTTTTGCTCCTTATCCGATCAATGTGGGATTGCTGAACAGATTCCGCACAGAAGAAGAAAAGCGAGATATTTTACGGCGACTGGCAACTGGTGAATTGGATGTGGTTGTGGGAACGCAGCAACTGTTAGGAAAAGGGGTAACTTTCCGAGATTTAGGTTTGCTGGCGATCGATGAAGAACAGCGGTTTGGCGTCAATCAAAAAGAGAAAATTAAAACTCTAAAAACGCAGGTTGATGTGCTGACGCTGACAGCGACTCCGATTCCGCGCACTCTTTATATGTCGCTGTCGGGAATCAGGGAAATGAGTTTGATTACGACTCCGCCACCTTCGCGACGTCCGATTAAAACCCATCTGTCACCCTACGATTTGGAGGCGATACGCACTGCGATTCGTCAAGAACTCGATCGCGGCGGACAGGTGTTTTATGTAGTGCCGAGAATTGAGGGGATTGAGGAAACTGCTGCTAAACTGAGGGAGATGGTGCCTGGGGCAAGGTTGGCGATCGCGCACGGTCAGCTAGACGAATCCGAGTTGGAAACAACAATGCTGTCTTTCAGCAATGGAGAAGCAGATATCCTCCTCTGCACTACCATCATTGAATCCGGTTTGGATATTCCGCGAGTCAATACCATTTTGATCGAAGATGCCCAGAAATTTGGCCTCGCCCAATTGTACCAGCTGCGCGGTCGCGTCGGTCGGGCGGGAATTCAAGCCCACGCATGGTTATTTTATCCCAAACAAAGTCAGCTAACCGATACGGCGAGACAGCGTTTGCGTGCAATTCAGGAATTTACGCAGTTGGGGTCTGGGTATCAGCTGGCGACGCGAGATATGGAAATTCGCGGTGTGGGTAATTTGTTGGGTGTGGAACAGTCGGGTCAAATGGATGCGATCGGTTTTGACCTGTATACTGAAATGTTGCAAGAAGCAATTCGGGAAATTCGCGGTCAAGAAATTCCCAAGGTTGACGATACCCAAATCGATCTCAGTCTTACCGCTTTCATCCCAGCCGATTATATTCCCGATTTGGATCAGAAAATGAGCGCTTATCGCGCTGTGGCGGCGTCTACTTCTCAGGAAGAGTTAAATCAAATTGCCGCAGATTGGAGCGATCGCTATGGGCCCATTCCCAAACCCGCCCAACAAATGCTCAAAGTTATGCAACTCAAGCAAATCGCCAAGAAATTAGGTTTTTCGCGCATCAAGCCGGAAGGCAAACAACACGTTATCCTGGAAACACCGATGGAAGAACCCGCCTGGAACTTACTCGCCGCTAATTTGCCAGAACATCTGCAATCGCGTTTTGTTTATTCTCGCGGTAAAATAACTATTCGCGGTATGGGAGTTCAAAGTGCCGATCAGCAGTTGGATAATTTAATTAATTACCTGGGTAAAATGCAAGTAGCACTGCCAGAACCTGCTTTGGTGTGAAAATCTGAAAGTAAGTTTACGAAATCCTTGATTCCCTGTAGGGGCGAAGCATTTGGGCGATAATTTTTCGCTCTCACTAAAATATTTCTTACCAAATGCTTCGTCCCTCCCGACGCCCGACGCCCGACGCCCGACGCCCCTAGTCCCGACGCCCTAGCTATATGTTTTTTGAATTTGAATCTGACTTTGTAGATGCTTTGCGGTGCATTCCTATGCAGGTGCGCTATAAGTTAGACACTTGCGGTGTCAAACTTAAACTAAACGAATGGAATCACTTTACCAAAGAAGAACGTCAACTGCTGGTAGATCGACCCTGCACAACACCGGCAGAAATTCAAGCTTACCGAGAAATGCTACATCAATTGATAAAAGAGCGCATGGGTACATCAGCAACCGATTTGCCAGTTGAGGAAAACCCAGCTTGGATGGATGCAGCAAATGTGCCAGTTCCCGTGTGCGAAAAAGCAGAAGAATTGGATGTATCAATCACTTCAGAACAATGGGCAAATCTGCTACCTTTACAGCGATTTGCCCTAATTAAACTCAGCCGTTCCAATCACGAAAATAGCAATTTTTTACCCGCTCTCAAAGAATTTAATTTAGTTTGAGCGATCGGCAAAACTGATAGAATCATCGGGTGGGTTAGGCACAGGCGATAAATTAAAAGTTTTCAACCAAAAATTAAATTGCTGTGCTGTAACCCATCATCACCCGAATCTGTAACAAAAATGCCTCTTTAATTTTCCTGCGCTCGTACAAAGTGATAGAATCGTCGGGTGGGTTAGACACGGGCGATAAATTCAGCGTTTTCAAGCAATAATTAAATTCCGGTACCAAGCAGCGCTGTTCGACAGCCGAAATTGCTTGTTCGATAATATCGGCAGCTTGCTTGACTCCCCCTGCTTGACTAATTGCTTGCTTTATACTTAAAGCATTTTGCAAGTAAAAATCGTCCCTCATCACCCGTTGAATGGTATCTTTGAGTCTAGTAACGCTCAACTGAGTGACAGGAATTACTTCCCCAACTCCCGTCCACTTAACTCGCGCTCCTGTTCCCGGCTGCTCAAAAGTGATAGGAATAGCAACCAAAGGTACTCCATAGCTAAGCGAATCAAGTACTGTATTCATTCCTCCGTGAGTAATGGTTAAACTAGCTTTGTCAAGCACTTCTAGCTGCGGAGCATATTCTACAACTAAGGGAGAACCGGGTAGTTTTTCAACTGCTTCTGCATTCATCCCGCCTCCGTGAGTAATTACCAATTGGACATCCAGTTTTTCGCAAGCCGTCGCAATAGTATAAAAAACATCTGCTTTGGTATTTTGTACGCTCCCCAGAGAAGCGTAAATTAAAGGTTGTCCGGTTAATTGCTCAAATGGAAACGATACTTTTTGCGGGGATGAATTACGGAATGGGCCAACATAATGAACGTGCTTTGGCAAGTTAGGACAGGGAAAATCAAAAGCAGCAGGTTGTTGACTGATGTGAGCTAGTTGAGCGGATGTAGAATAAATATGGTGGTAAGGTGGTAACTTCCATCGATCGCGATATTTATTGATAGTTTTTATTATCGGTTGACAGCTGCGATCTAAAATGTAATAAGCAACCTGATTGCGAAGACGCGCCCACCAAGCATTATTGTAGCTCCAAGGTGTAAAAAAGGGCGGAACGTCAGGTGTTCGGTGAATTGCTTGACCAGAGGATATACAGATAAAGGGGAGGTTTAGGTATTGTGCGATCGTTTCGCCTGCGGGTTCGAGTTGATCTACCAAAACTGCTTCAATTCCCGTTGCTTTAATTGCCTTGGGAGCATCTTGACAAATAATTTCTGTCACCATTTGGCAGAAATTAACTGAATAGCGCAATGCTTCTATTTCGCTCAATTTAGCTAAGTTTTGGAAAGTTTCAGCTAATAGTCCCGGTCGATAAATAGACTGACCAATTGGGTAAAAGTCTACCCCTTCGGAGCGAATTTTAAATTCGAGATCCGAGATTTGTAGAAACGTGACGCGATGACCGCGTATTTGCAGCTCTCGTCCCAAGGCTGACAAAGGATTTATGTGACCTGGATAGGGAGGGCAAATTATACCAAAGTGAGTCATACTTGATTTAAAGTTGGAATTTTACATGGAAAATTTTTCTATTTCTTCGTGCTGTAAGCCTCTGGTAACTTCCACCAAGGGAGATGAGGATATTCATGATGTTCTTCATGGTAGCCAAAGTG
The DNA here is from genome assembly GCF_041929145.1 of Aerosakkonema sp. BLCC-F183. NCBI lineage: Bacteria > Bacillati > Cyanobacteriota > Cyanophyceae > Aerosakkonematales > Aerosakkonemataceae > Aerosakkonema > Aerosakkonema sp. BLCC-F183. Next base: position 35,874 of record NZ_JBHFNU010000024.1, read on the forward strand.
ATAGCAGGCGATAAATGACCAGAAAACTGGGAGTGGGTTAGTTTGCGCTCGATGACAATTAGTGTATCCTCCTTCTGGTTCGCGGTGGGGTAGGAAAGTGCCAAAGTAAAACAATTGTAATGAACTCAATAAGGGGGGTATAACCCAAAATAAGATTAGATTGATTGCGGATATATGGAATACATAGTCGATCGAATAAAATAGCGACATCAAGCCGATAAGTTGCTTCCAATTACAATAGCTTCTCATAAATTTAAAATACCAAACAAAGAGATGATCGGATGCTTCATCGTGGAAATCAGGGTCGAGTTCGCTGGCAGGGTTGTGGTGGTGTAAACTATGCTTTTTGACTAATTGTTTATAATTAAATAGCGCATAAGCTAATAGGCACAATGAACCTATAAAGTTGTTAATTTTGGGGTTGATTGGAAAAACTACCCCGTGCATAGCATCGTGAGCAGTAATAAATAATCCTGTATATATAAAGGTTTGCCAAACTACGCCAAGCAATATCCACAAAAAATTAACTTGCGATAAGTTGAAATGAAGTAAAAAGGTGAGGCTAATAGCCCAGACAATCATAATAACAAAAGCAATTATTATACTATACAATGCCTGCTTTGATAGGTTTGTTGAGTGAAAATATCTCGAATTAAAAGAAATTTGTTGCGATTGAAACACGCTATTACTCCACCTATCGTTGAATTGAAATTTACTATTCCAGGCAGAAATTTTTAGCTATCCTTGCTTACCGAAAGAAGGAGAGTAGCTATAAAAATAATGCTTTAAGGGTTAGTATTTGCTTTTAAAGCTGGGCGCTATGCGCGAGCAAAATACGATCGCTTTTTTTATAGTAACTATCCAAAACCTAATAAATATCTGCCTTGAGTTTTAAAGAAGCTTTATTTCTAAAGAACGATATTAGGGAAGGGTATATCGTTATTAAAGATACATGATTAGTTTCTTACTGCCAGAAGACAAACAGCTATAAACGGAGGTTTCCCTTAAGAAAAACCTCCGTCTAGAATCAGATTTTCATTTATCCACTGTGCTTTAGTGCAGCTAGAAACCGGGTTTCTGAGTCGATCGTTCACGGTGAAACCTACCATTTTTCGTAGAAACCCGGTTTCTTTGCGTGAACCCGTGAATAAGCTCAGCCAAATTTACCGGCAGTTGAAGCAATGAGGAATGCTGCATAGGTGAGGATATAGCCAACTGTAAAGTGGACTAAACCCACCAACCAACCCTGAACGATCGACAGCGCTACAGGCTTATCTTTCCAGCGGACTAAGTTGGCCAAAGGCGTGCGTTCGTGTGCCCAAACTAGGCATTCGATTAACTCTTGCCAATAACCGCGCCAAGAAATCAGGAACATAAACCCGGTAGCCCAAACCAGATGTCCGAATAGGAACATCCAAGACCAGACTGACAGGTTGCTGGTGCCGTAGGGGTTGTAGCCGTTAATCAGTTGAGCGGAATACAGCCACAGGTAGTCGCGCAGCCAGCCCATGATATAAGTAGAAGACTCATTGAACTGAGCCACATTGCCTTGCCAAATACCCAGATGCTTCCAGTGGAAGTAGAAGGTTACCCAACCAAGGGTGTTCAGCATCCAGAAAAAGCCGAGGTAAAAAGACTGTTCCCAAGCAGAAGTTTGACAGGTGCCGCCCCGACCTGGGCCATCGCAGGGGAAAACGAAACCGAAGTCTTTTTTATCGGGAAACAGTTTTGTACCCCGTGCATCTAAGGCACCCTTGACGCAAATCAGGGTAGTGGTGTGCAGACCGAGTGCGATCGCATGGTGAACCAAGAAATCGCCTGGGCCAATGGTCAGAAACAGAGAGTTAGTACCGTTGTTAATCGCATCCAGCCATCCCGGTAACCAAACGTTGCCGTGGTTGGGCCAAGCGGTGGCAGCGATGCTATCCGGATTGGACAGCAGTGTATCTAAGCCGTACAGCAGTTTACCGTGAGCGGACTGAATGAACTGGGCAAATACCGGTTCGATCAGGATTTGCTTTTCTGGAGTGCCAAAAGCTACCACCACATCATTGTGAACGTACAAGCCGAGAGTGTGGAAGCCAAGGAATAAAGAAACCCACGATAAGTGAGCGATAATCGCTTCTTTGTGTTGCAACACCCGATGCAGCACGTTACCTTTGTTCTGTTCGGGGTCGTAGTCCCGAATCCAGAAAATGGCAGCGTGAGCGAACGCACCGATCATCAGGAAGCCTGCAATGTACTGGTGGTGGGTGTATAGCGCCGCTTGGGTGGTGAAGTCCTGCCCGATAAAAGCATAAGGCGGCATCGAGTACATATGCTGCGCTACCAAAGAGGCGGCAACTCCCAAAGCAGCTAGGTGAATTCCTAATTGGAAGTGCAGGGAGTTGTTGTAGGTGTCGTACAATCCTTGGTGCGGTAGGTTGAACTGCCCTTCGGTTGGTACGCCAAAGAAATTCTTGGAGTTGAGCATCTCTTTGATGCTGTGACCGATGCCGAAGTTAGTCCGGTACATATGACCGGCGATGATGAAAATGACTGCGATCGCTAAGTGGTGGTGTGCCATATCCGTCAGCCACAAAGATTGGGTCTGAGGATGGAAACCACCCAAAAATGTCAAAATTGCAGTCCCTGCACCTTCTGATGTCGAAAAAATATGCCCAGCCGTATCGGGATTTTGGGCATAAACGCCCCAGTTTCCAGTAAAGAATGGCCGCAATCCCTCTGGGTGAGGCATCATTCTTAGGAAATTGCCCCAATTGACATCCACACCGCGAGATTCGGGAATGGCAACGTGAACTAAGTGACCCGTCCAAGCTAAAGAACTGACCCCAAACAAACCTGCCAAGTGGTGGTTCAGTCGAGGTTCGGCACTCTTAAACCAAGACAAGCTGGGACGGAAGTTTGGCTGTAGGTGCAGCCAACCGGCGAACAAGAAAAGCGCAGCCAGCAACAAGAGGAACACTGCGCCCTGGTACAGGTCGTTGTTCGTCCGCATACCGATGGTATACCACCAGTGGTAAATACCAGAGTATGTGATGTTGACGGGATAGTTTGCACCGGCTTGGGTGTAGGCATCTACTGCTGCGGCACCGAATTGCGGGTCCCAAATCGCATGAGCGATCGGACGCACATTCAGCGGGTCTTTAATCCACGCCGGGAAGTTACCTTGCCAAGCGACGTGGAACAGCAATCCTGAAGTCCACAAGAAAATGATTGCCACATGACCGAAGTGAGAGGCAAAAATCTTTTGATAAAGACCTTCCTCTGTCATGCCATCATGGCTTTCAAAATCGTGAGCCTGAGCAATCCCGTACCAGATGCGACGTGTTGTCGGGTCTTGAGCGAGATCCTGGCTATATTTTGGGAATTTCGTCGCCATGTATTTTACTTACATCCTTCATTTAGCTAATCGAAGTTGCTAACCTGTGCAGCTAGCAATCTCTGCAATTGAGTTAAGTTCTGCAAGCATTACGTCGGAATCAAACCGCACAACAAAGCTTAGCGAAATAATTTAAAGACGCTAAATTCTGCCTATTCAATGCTTGCAATTGGCTACGAAATAGGTCTATAGAAGTAATAATTTACGGTTTAATCATACGTTTAACTTCCAACTATAGAAGTACTTAACCGTTAAGTTTTTTTGTAGCGCTGAATACGCTCGCGTTGTCATAGCTATTTTCAAAGGTTGATATTAATTTAACTTGTAGTTATGGATACTCTTTTCTAGGAGCGATCGGCTGATTTGTGCGATCGCACAGAGCGAACCAAGCTTAAATTTTATCTTTTAAGGCTATTTCTGGATTAAAATGACTTTTTAAGTCTTTAATCTAAAAAAGATCGGCACTTCTCCCTGATTTAATCGTTTTTTCGTCTTTTCATGCTACCGCTACAGCAGAGCGATCGTAATTTTTTAACGTAGAAAGTTTCTCTACCTATCGAAGGATGAACTAATAAATTAAGACTGCAAATATGCTTATTTAACGGGAATTTAGTTGCCAAGCGCTCTATGAGAATCAATCCTCCAGAGCGCTTTGTCTATTAATCAAACCCTTAACTGAAACCCAAACTTCTTTCGTAATTACGCAAGGGCATACGCAATAAATGCAAACCCTCGGCGTAGTACCGAAGGTTTTATCTCGCAATATTGTGTTGTGCATTTTTATGCTCAATTTGATAGTGCTATGGTTAAATAGCACTTCACCGTAGCATTAGCACTAAAGTAAGTATTTTTTTACAGACTTTAGCCTAAGCGATCGGATTAATTTTGAGCATCGAAGAATTTGCTTGTCCGAACTTTTGAAGATGCGTTTGCACTTCCAGCGGAAGCTGATTTAAAGCCCTTCCCTGCCATCCTTCATTGGCTTGATATTGCAGGAGTCCGCAGTAGGTGTCTCCTTTGTGGATGTGCCACCCAAAGTTTGCTCGAATTATGTCATAGCCAACCAAAGCTTCAGCTAAGTAGCTGTCAATTGAATCGAGGTTATGTTGCAGTTGCATAGTCTTTACCAATTTGATTTCCGTTTAGAAATAACAGGTTTTTGTGGTTTATAATTAAATAATATTCTTTCGGCAAGCTACTTGCTCACCTTCTTTGGAGTTATTTGGTACTCACTAAAGAGGTAGATTAATGATAAAGTTAAATGGTAATTTTAGATACTTTAATTACGCCTCAAGGCACATAAATTTTTGGATTCGCAAACACAGATTAGCTTAACTCTGGAACCATTCTTTAGATAGAGGGTGGCTAAAGTCTTAGCAAATATACTTTAAAGTGAAAACAATAATACTGAAATTATAACCTAATTATAAAACAGGTGGTTTTCCTAAAGCAGATGCGATCGCAAAAAAGCGTTTACAGTTGAGGATGATGGTGGGTGACGGCACGGGAAATTAATTATTGGTTGAAAGGGCTCTGGGAATAATCAGAATAGTCAGAGCAGTTAATCGCCTCTTCAGTTAAAGCAATCTTAGGATGTACGGGACATTTAAGTACATAGTTACCTGTGAAGAACTGGCATTTTGAGCATGGAATTTGATGCAATCGCTTGACGGTTGTAATTCCTTTGTTAGCCGCCGAACTAATGTTAAATATAAATAAAAATATTAGTAGCCAAGTTGTTGCACACAAGAAAATTTGGCCAGTATTCTGGGAAGCATACGTTAGAAGATCGAGTATTTGAGACATAGCTTTTTGATAACTACCTTGCTTTTGCCGATAGTTTCAAAGGTAGCTAATATAATTTTTGCTCCCGTCTAACTGAAGGATGGGTTTATTTTTAAACAAAAGTGCGATCGCAAATACAAATAAACTTAATTTGTGACCGTAAATACAAAAAACTGGAGTAGTTTAGCGATCTCCAGTAATCCAATCCAAAAATAAATCGATCGAGCTAATCTGCCTTCTCAAACTTATCAAACAGTTCTAACAAACCAACCGTACCCACAAAAAAAGTATAAATACCATATTCGAGCGGCATCTTGTTTTTGGAAGGCGCATAAAAAGCTGCGATTACTGCCTCAATTAAATGGGCGACAACGGCAAATCGTTCAAGCAAGAAAATCGGGTTGAGGCTGGTCGGTATCTCAATATTAGTTAGTGTAGCATAAATATGCCAAATTTCCAATGCGATCGCACCGGTTATCAGCACTGTAGATATAACTTTGATCGCATCGGAAATTTTTTTATTAAAGAACTGTAATTTCATGCTCAAGACCAATAATTTTGCGTTAACTTCGTGACCGAATTTTAGATTTTACATTTGGAATTGCATAATTCCGGATGCGAAATCTCAAAAGGTTGACAAAAAAACTGATAAAATATCAGCGTAGCTATGTTCTATGGAAAGAGGTTGGTGTGTCCATAGGTCAGAATGGAATTGGACAGCTTTTGTTAAAATTGATGTTTGGCTTCCCGATCGGGGACGAAAAACTACGATTATACTCTACCATAGACTGGCCAGCCGAGAGCGATCGCGTCGCGTCTTCCTCCGCAACGTATCGCTGACGACAACCTGACCCAATCTATCCATCTTTGCGATCGCACAGGAGCGCGGCTTCATTAAGGTTCGGAATAATTTGGCATTGGTAGTTAAAGCTTAATCAATTATTGAGGTATCCTTATGTTATCGTTTTTTAGAAGAATTAGCAACAAATTTGTTGAAAAATTAACTAATATCCGTCACGAACCCATCAATAAAACTAGCTTAATTATTCTCATATTAATTGATATATTTGTGCTGTTTAATGTCTTTAGCGGCTTAAATAGCATTTCCCAATGGCCACTTGCCCCATATGAAGAGTTTCCCTGCTTTGAATCTTATCAAAATTACCAAACAGCAGAGAAGAAAGAAACTTTTGCATTTAAAGTTGCCACGATTCAAAATCGGATCGAACAAAATAAACAATCTCCACTTCCTTCTGTTGACAATTCCAACAGGTTGGGTCAAGTTTCCAATCTATGTACAAATCATACTCGTTTATCCAAAGCAGTTAACACTCCAGAAACTGTCCGATTAAAAACCAGTATCGATCGCCTGCGAAACGAAATCTCCTCTTCGCAACAAGAAATCCAAACTCTGCAAAGGCAATACAATTCTACTTTACTGGAAAAAATTGCAGGTCAACCGACCGAAAAATCAATCAATAAAGTTAATGCCGATCGCATCAAATCGGAGATCGATCGCAATCAGCAGCAAATCGCCGATAAAGAAAAGCAAATCGTCGCGCAGCAAACTCAATTAATTCAAAATCCGGCTGCTGACGCTTATCTCAAACTTCTCAGTAATACTCCTGAATATGAGACACTCAAAAAAGCTTATTCAACCGCCGATTTTTGGTATCCCAATAAACAATTACTATTACAAGTTTTATTTCTCTTACCGTTAATTGCCATAGCTTACATTTGGCATTCTACAGCCATCCGCAAAAATCTAGGCTTACAAAGCCTACTGAGTTGGCATTTACTCGCCATATTCTGTATTCCTTTAATAATTAAGTTTTTTGAATTCATCCAATTTGGCAATCTTGTCCGTGTAGCGATCGAACTAATTGTTAAGCTGTTCGGCGGCTTGGTATTTATTGCCAGCTATGCCTTTATCCTGATTATACCTTTGTTGGGGTTTGGTTTAATTAAACTGCTGCAAATCTGGGTTTTTAATCCCCGCGTTCAAGCGAAAAAGAGAATCCAAAAAGTGCGTTGCATTAATTGTAACTCAAAACTTCGCCTCAGCGATGAATTTTGTCCCTATTGCGGTTACGATCAGTATATCGATTGCTCAAATTGCCACCAAAAAGCTTATAAATATAGCAATTTTTGTAGCCAATGCGGTCACAAAATCGAGAGCGATCGATAATCTTTCTATATTGCTTATTCCGAACCGGGTAGCAAATCTGGAGCGATCGACTTATTTTGAATCGCTATGACAGCAGCTTGAGTGCGATCGCGCACGTCTAACTTTTGCAAGATCGAGTGAACGTGAACGCGCACCGTACCAGGAGTAATATACAGCATTTCGGCAATTTCCTGATTGGTTTTCCCAACGGCAATTAATGCCAAAATCTCTTGTTCTCTGCGGGTAAGAATCGAAGCAAATTTTTCAGATGAATTTTCCGATATAGTAGCAGTAGATTCCTTCTCAAAAGCAGCACGAATTTCGCTTGTAGCATTAGAATCCCACCAAGAAGCACCAGCAGCAACCGAACGAATTGCCAAAATTAACGTTTCCGACGGTACACCTTTTAAACAGTAACCTTGTGCGCCAACTTCAATAATTCGATTAATCAGAGATTTTTGCGTGTGCGATGTCAGTACCAAAATTGGTAAGTTGGAATATAATTGCCGCAGTTGGCGACAAGCCTCTATTCCACCAATTCCCGGTAATCCAATATCTAATACAACAATATCGAGAGAATGGCGTTTAGCCATTTCTACAGCAGTTTCCCCATCCTCAGCTTCTGCGATGACTTCAAAACCCGTCTCTTGCTGCAAGCGAACGCGCAAACCAAGGCGGAAGAGTTCATCATCCTCAACTAACAAAATTTTTAACGGTAGAGAAGACATTTTAGGCAGATTGGGAGAGATGGTGTGGGAAGGTAGGTAAGCGAAAGGCGAAAATTGCGCCAGTGGGATGACGGTTCTCTGCCCAAATTGTACCGCCGTGTGCTTCAATAATTTGACGAGATAGGTAAAGTCCCAATCCCGATCCTTTGGCTTGGCGATCGCTCTGTCCTTGGTAAAATCGTTCAAATAGATAGGGAAGCTCCTCAGCCCTCACTCCCGCCCCACTATCTATAATTTTAATTGTATGATGGGAAGTACCTGGCTCCATCACAACTTCCACTTTCCCACCGCGTACAGAGTGATTGATGGCATTGGTTAATAAATTAGCGAACACGCGCTGAAGTTGAAGAGAGTCGCCTTTGACCCATAAGAACTTGCGGAAATCGGATTCGCCGTAGTTAAAGGAAATGTGAACGCGACGACTGGCGGCTAAATCGGTTAGGGTAGTAGCAACTTCTTCGGCAATTTCTACTAGCTCGACAGTTGACCGATTCAAGTTTAATCCTTCAATATCGTTACGGTAAATATCTAGTAAGGTTTCCACCAGTTGCAGTGTTGTTTTGTGACTGCGAATCATGGTTGCCAAAACAGTTTGCTGAGTGGGTTGAACGATACCGAAACTTTCTTGTTGAAATGCCTTTAGCGTTTCAATTGCGCCTAACAGAGGAGTTTTTAGGTCGTGGGTAAGTGCGGAGGCAAAATCTTCGCGAACGCTGACGAGTTTTTCCTGTGCTTGCAGTTTGGCTTGCTGTTGCAACACGGTTTGTTGATAAAGCCGATTGCGATCGCTTAAAATTTCCGTAACTACCAGTGCGACGATCGCGATTAAACGACTTGCGATCGTAGAAGGTCTGACCGCTTCATTCTGTGGAAGCCAGATATTCAGCATCGTTAAGATACAAGCAACTACTGTAACAGTAAAAGTAGTTCTGCGGCTGAGACGGCTACTTGCCAGCAAAATCGGCCCTATATAGAGATAACCGAATACATAGTCCGATGGAGTGCTGTACTCCAGCAGTAGGACGATGGCAAATAGCGCGACAATCAACCAGAAGGTTCTCAAACGCCAATCTTTGGAATGAATAAACATTAGTCATTGGTCAGTGGTCAGCTATATCTAATCGTAGGGTGGGTTAGGCACGGGCGATAATTTCACCACATTCGATCGATAATTTAGTTCGCGTGCCGTAACCCACCGAGCGCACTCAACTGTAAGATTAACGAACATTTTTTTCATAAATCCGAAAGAGCCAAACTAATCACTAATGACTGTTGACCGAAAAAAGCGGTTTCAAGCCTCCCATTTCAATGGGAATCATCAAAAAATTTTGACGAATATTGTAAAGACGTTTCATGAAACGTCTCTACAATATTCAAGACCCAGCCAATCCTTTCATCCAAAATCCTCTCATCCAAAATCTGGTGACAGATAGGTGGGATGGCGGGTTACGGCACGGTAACTTAATTATGGCTTGACAATATTGAAATTATCGCCCGTGCCTAACCCACCCTACGATTGCTACGATTGCTTAACCTAAAGACAACCATTTAGGCGATCGTTTATATTTACCTATACTTACAGTTATAAAACACTCTAAACGCTCTAAACACTTGTATATCCAAAAGAATATACCGAGAATTAAAGATCCATTGCTTATAAATTTATACTTGTAAACATTGTCAAAACTGGGTAACTTAAAAATTGAAACCTTAAATCTTGGATTTCAAATTAAGATTCAAAATTGCCTTATGTTGCAAGGATGGATTCAGATTGCACTGACGCTACTAATTTTAGTAGCTATAACACCTTTTTTTGGCAGCTACATGGCTCGTGTCTTCCAAGATAGGAAAACCATCTTCGATCCGATTCTCAATCCGATCGAGACATTTATCTATTCCTTGGTAGGCGTGCGAACGAAAGAAGATATGACAGGTTGGCAGTATGCGAGAGCAATTGTGTACAGCAATATTGTCATGGGTATGTTCATCTTTTTCATTATTATGAATCAAGGATGGTTGCCATTTAACCCAACGGGCGTACCTGCACCAACTTGGGATACGGCGCTGCATACCACAATCTCTTTTATTACTAACACCAATCAGCAGCATTATTCGGGAGAAACTTATCTCAGCTATGGCAGCCAAATGTTAGCGCTGGGCTACCTTATGTTCACCTCAGCAGCTACGGGTTTGGCAGTAGGGATTGCTTTTATTAGAGGTTTGACAGGCAGACCGTTGGGTAATTTCTATGTAGATTTAATTCGCGCAATTACGCGGGTGTTACTGCCAATTAGTATCGTAGGCGCGATCGTTTTTATTATGGCTGGAATGCCTGAAACTTTGGCTGGCCCGATAGTAGTACCAACCTTAGAAAATCCGGCGATCGGTCAAGCGATCGCACGCGGCCCAGTAGCGCATTTCGAGATTATCAAAGAATTAGGTGAAAACGGTGGCGGTTTCTTTGCCATTAACGCAGCACACCCGTTTGAAAACCCGAATGGATTGACAAATTTAATTGAGCTTGTGGCGATGTTGTCTATTCCATCCTCGCTGATTTACACCTACGGTATTTACGCCAACAATATCAAGCAAGCGTGGTTGGTTTATTCAATTCCGTTGACAATTCTTGTCGCTTTCATCATCATTACAGCGATCGGAGAATACAACGGCAATCCCGCAGTTAACTCTTTGTTAGGCAGTCCAGCACCAAATTTAGAAGGAAAAGAAGTTCGGTTTGGTTGGGTGCAGTCAGCATTGTATGCAGTCTTCACCACTGCTACTATGTGCGGTGCTGTTAACAGTTTGCACGACTCTTTTATGCCCGATGGAGGATTTATTACTCTCTCCAATATGTTCCTCCAAATCGTGTTTGGCGGACAGGGAACGGGAACGGCATATTTGTTTGCTTACTTGTTGTTAGCAGTATTCGTTACCGGACTGATGGTTGGTCGGACACCAGAGTTTTTGGGAAGGAAAATTGAAAAGAACGAAGTCGTACTGGCAAGTTTTTTAATTCTGTTAGTTCACCCGATCGCTATTTTAATTCCCAGCGCGATCGCACTTGCTTTTCCCGACCAATTAGCAGGTATTAGCAACCCCGGTTTTCACGGTCTTTCGCAAGTAATTTACGAATATGCTTCCGCCGCAGCTAATAACGGTTCTGGGTTTGAAGGTTTGGGAGATTCGCAACCATCACCTTTTGCGATCGCTACAGGTACGCCAACAACTGTAACAGCATTGTGGTGGAACTTAAGCACTTGTTTCAGCTTATTAGCAGGGCGATATATTCCGATCGTAGCGTTACTATTACTAGCCGATAGTATGTCGCGCAAGCAAGCAGTTCCTTTCACTCCTGGCACATTGCGAACTGATACGGGATTGTTTACAGGTATCACGATGGGAGTGATTTTAATTATGGGCGCACTCACCTTTTTTCCGGTGCTGGCATTAGGCCCAATTGCAGAAGCTTTTCAAATTGGTAAAGGTATGGGGTAATAGGAAAATTTTTACCTATTATCTACTACCAAAAACTCATGAACGATGACTAATGACTATTAACTTATGGGAACCATAGATAAACGGCAAATTCGCGTACCTGGTGGCCCTCGCGACGAACGCAAACATACACCAAAAGTCGATCGCAGAGGAATTTACCAACGAGCAATTCGAGAATCATTTGTCAAACTCGACCCTCGAATTGTCGTTAAAAATCCAGTCATGTTCGTAGTTTGGCTGGGTACAATTGTCACTTTTTTAGTGACGATCGATCCCAATTTATTTGGTACGATCGCAGCAGATACCAACCAGCAACGATTGTTGAACGGGATTATTACCTTTATCCTGTTTTTTACCGTTCTATTTGCTAATTTTGCCGAAGCAGTTGCCGAAGGAAGAGGTAAAGCACAAGCTGACGCATTGCGATCGACTCGCACTGACACGATTGCCCGTAAATTACTTCCCAATGGTAAAATCGAAGAAATTAATTCAACCGAATTACGCCGAGGCGATTTAGTCAAAGTAGTTGCAGGCGATATGATTCCCGCCGATGGCGAAGTAACGCAAGGAATCGGTTCGGTTGATGAATCTGCGATTACCGGAGAATCTGCACCCGTATTGAAACAACCGGGAACTGATATTGCTAGTTCCGTTACTGGCGGAACGCGCTTACTTTCCGACGAATTAATCGTTCGGATTACTTCCGATCCAGGTCAAGGTTTTATCGATCGAATGATTGCTTTAGTCGAAGGTGCAGAACGAACTAAAACGCCGAATGAAATTGCTTTGACGGTATTGCTAGCAGTGCTGACTCAGGTATTCCTAATTGTAGTAGCTACCGTACCACCATTTGCCGGATACATTGCCAATTTTATTAGTATTGCCTTTGGTGTTGATGCGGGAAACAGTTTGCGAAGCGGTGCGAGTGTAGCGATATTAATTTCACTTTTAGTTGCTCTCATTCCTACCACAATTGGCGGTTTGCTAAGTGCGATCGGCATTGCAGGAATGGACAGAGTAGCGCAATTTAACGTAATTGCTACTTCTGGACGCGCTGTAGAAGCTTGCGGTGATGTCAACACTTTAGTATTAGATAAAACTGGCACGATTACGTTAGGAAATCGCTTAGCAGATGAATTTATTCCGACGAACGGACATTCGGTGCAGGAAGTAGGAAGTGTATGTCTTGCTGCAAGTATTTTCGATGAAACCCCTGAAGGTCGATCGATCGTGCGATTAGCAGAAAAGTTAGGTGCAAAGATAGATTTTGACACCAGTAAAGGCGAAGGTATCGAATTTTCTGCTCGTACTAGAATGAGCGGTACGGATATCAATGGAGAAGAATATCGCAAAGGTGCAGTAGAAGCGATTAAAGGTTTCGTGCGTTCGCGTGGCGGTCAAGTTCCTGCTGCTTTAGACCAAGCTTACGAACGAGTATCTCGCTTAGGAGGAACACCTTTAGCTGTTTGCAAAGGCAATGAAATTTACGGTGTAATTTACCTCAAAGATATCGTCAAACCTGGTTTGAGAGAGCGTTTCGATCAATTGCGACGAATGGGTGTAAAAACTATCATGCTGACTGGAGATAACCGCATTACTGCTTCCGTAATTGCCCAAGAAGCTGGAGTTGACGATTTCATTGCCGAAGCTACTCCTGAAGATAAAATCGATGTAATTCGCTCCGAACAATCGCAAGGCAAATTAGTAGCAATGACCGGAGATGGAACGAACGATGCACCAGCATTGGCGCAAGCAAACGTAGGTTTGGCAATGAATTCGGGAACGCAAGCGGCGAAAGAAGCTGCCAATATGGTAGATTTAGATTCCGATCCTACCAAATTGATCGATTTAGTCACGATCGGCAAACAATTACTAATAACTCGCGGCGCGTTAACTACATTCTCGATCGCCAACGATATCGCCAAGTATTTCGCCATTATTCCTACCATCTTCGCCGCCGCCGGAATAGGTGCATTAAACGTTATGGGATTGAAAAGCGCTCAATCTGCGATCGTTTCCGCATTAATTTATAACGCGCTGATCATTCCCGCCCTAATTCCTCTAGCATTACGAGGCGTACAATTCCGTCCTCTCACCGCCGATCAATTACTGCAACGCAACATTTTAATTTATGGCGTTGGCGGTATCATTGCTCCCTTCATTGCCATCAAAATAATCGATATCATCCTACCCCTTTCTTAACAATAATCAATCGTCAGTATTCACTTATTATATCATACCCGGTAAAATCCCTTTCTTATCTGCGTTCATCTGCGTTCATCTGCGTTCATCTGCTTACATCTGCGGTAAAAAATTCCCCCCCGATCTCCCACAGATAATCTTTCGCATACTACCCATCCCACCGGACATGATATTACTTGTTGTTTCCTCCTCCCTTTACCTATGAAACTTATTCACAAACAACGCTCGACTTTATTACCAAAAAATCCCATTCACTTACTTGAAGAAGCGCTCGAAATTTGGATGCAATGGCGCAGGCAAAAACTGCCGTTATACCTATTTCTAGGAATCAGCATTAACTTATTCATTGCGCCATTAGTTTATGCTGCTACAGATGGCGGATTATCCCGCCCTCAATCCTGGGCATTAGGATTGTTGGGATTGGGTACGATCGCAATTTCCATCTATTTATTTTTCGTTATGTTTGTACCGGAGAAGTTCTAATGAGTTTCGCAAGGGAAATAGGCAGAGCGATTCGTTCTACCCTGGTACTTTGGGTAATTACTGCCTTAATTTATCCGCTATTTACGATCGCTTTCGGGCAGATTGTTTTTCCTTTTCAAGCAAATGGTAGCATCCTTACTAACGATCGAGGTCAGCTAATTGGATCGGCTTTAATCGGTCAACCATTTACAAGCGATCGCTATTTCAACAGTCGTCCCAGCACCACCAACTATAGCACCGCCGATCCTACCAAAGATGAAGCAGGCGTGTTGAAAACAGGAGTTTCTGGTGCGAGTAATTTAGCACCAAGCAACCCTGCATTGCTCGATCGCATTCAAGGGAAAATCGATCCAGACCCCACAAAAAGCATTGAAGGGGATATTCCCAGATTGCAAAAAGCGGGAATTAAACCTACCGCCGATTTGATTTACACTTCCGGTTCTAGCCTCGATCCGCATATCACACCAGAAGCAGCTAAAGCGCAAATTTCCCGCATTGCAGCAACACGAAAACTAGACACCAATCAGTTAGAAATTTTAATTAATCAAAATACTGATGGGCGATGGTTGGGAATATTTGGCGAACCAGGTGTTAACGTACTAAAGCTAAATCTAGCTTTGGATAAACTCAAGTCTGCCAGTTAGTAAATATAATAAATACCAATTTAAAATGCAAACAATCGCTTTTTAAATTGGTATTTTAAAAATTATTCTTTTTGCTCCAATTAAATGTATCAACCACAAGCATCTTCACCAGATAGTAGCTACATCCGTCCGGCGCGTCGCGGTAAGCATAAAATTTTTATTGGTATGGCTCCAGGCGTGGGTAAAACTTTTAAAATGTTGGAAGAAGGACACACTTTGAAACGAAATGGTGTGGATGTGGTAATTGCTTTGTTGGAAACTCACGGACGCAAGGAAACCGCCGCCAAAGCAGAAGGCTTGGAAATGATTCCCCGCCAACAAATAAGCCATAATAGTTTAGTGCTAACGGAAATGGATACCGATGCTATTATTGCTCGCCAACCGCAGCTTGCTTTAGTGGATGAATTAGCACATACAAATATTCCAGGTTCTCAGCGAGAAAAGCGCTACCAAGATGTGGAAGTTATTTTGGCGGAAGGAATTGATGTATATTCCACAGTTAATATTCAGCACTTAGAAAGTTTGAACGATTTGGTAGCTCGAATTACCGGAATTGTTGTGCGAGAACGCATTCCCGATCGCTTTTTGGAAGAAGCTGATGAAGTTGTTGTCGTCGATGTCACTCCCGAAACTCTAGAAGAACGTCTGCGGGAAGGCAAAATTTATGCGATGGAGAAAGTAGAGCAATCATTGCAGAACTTTTTCCAACGTCGTAATTTAATTGCTTTAAGAGAACTAGCGCTGCGCGAGGTAGCTGATAATGTAGAAGGAGATGCTGTTGCAGAAGCCACCCGCACTAGCAACGGTGAAAATTTAGAAGTACAAAATATCAGCGTTCACGAACGGGTATTGGTTTGCGTTTCCACCGAACCAAATTCAGTACAGCTTCTGCGGCGGGGAGCCAGAATTGCTGGTTACATGAATGCTCCTCTTTATACGCTGTTCGTTGATAATCCCGATCGCTTTCTCACCAAGACAGAAGCACTTCATGTGGAAACCTGCGAACGTTTGTGCCGAGAATTTGAAGGAGAATTTTTGCGAGTGTCAGGGTATAACGTTCCGGAAGAAATTGCCAAAGTTGCCAAGTCTTACCGCATTACTCAAATTGTTTTGGGAAGAAGTCGAAAATCTCGTTGGAAAATTTTGCTGCGTGGCTCTTTTATTGATAATTTGATCCGGTTACTTCCCCAAATAGATATTCATATCATCCGCACACAAAATAAATAATTGTACGACGACCTAGCTATAAAGGGCGATTGATTTTGCTCACCCTCACTACTGGGCTGCATTTGTACTGATTGGCAATCCCTGGTAGGAAAGTAGCGTCTAGGGACTAGGAGAAGAAAAATACACTTGTAGGAGTGCAAAGTTAATAGGCGATGTTACGAGAATGGGATGTTTAATGCCACCCCAAATACTCCCGGTGCGAACGCGGTACAAAGCTAATACTTCCGGAATTTGAGGAGAGATTAAAACCTGTGGTGGTGCAAGTTGATCGAGTAATCGGGCGCGGTGATACTGGCTTGATTCTGACAAAGCACGATCGAGATTTTGAGCAAGGATATCGGGCGTTTGTTTGGCCGAATCGAGTAATAGGATATAGTGAGGTGGATTGGCGACTGGAACTAAGCTTTTAAAACTGGTTCCTTGCAGATTCAACTCTTCCAAAATATGGCGCACAAAGGTTTCTTGCAGTTTTTCGCCAACTAAATCGCTAATATTTTGATGTCGCCCCAGAAACTCTAAGCAGGGAGTATGGCGATACCAATGAGTCACCTGAATGCGATCGCCTATTCGATAGCGATACAAACCGCCTTTTTGGGATAAAATAATTGTGTATGCCTTTCCGGTGGTAAGTTCGTGCAATTTATGTAAGGAACCTTTATCGTCTTCAAACTCGAAAAAGACTCGATCGAGAACTGGCACGTACCCCTCAGCTTCAATTAACGGAATTGTCATCGGGGCTTCAGTAGCTAACAAACCTTTACCCTGAACCAAAACACCTGGAAATTGCGATCGCAGTCCATTTGCCCCATCTGCTGCATTTGCACTATCCCAGCAAGAAATCAGCTTTAAGTTTGACCAGAGTTGTGTCCAGGGAATTTTAGTATCAGCGAGAAGTTGGAGACGATCGCGTGAGATTTTGTGTTGTAATTCTGCTACTAATAACTTCTGATTTGCCTGGATATAATTTAAATGCACCTGGAGGAAACTCGGACTCCAAACAGAAATAATTTCCAATTTTTCCGCCTGCAACAATGCTAAAGCAAGCTGATGTTTAAATAGGTGCGGATCGCGCAGGCGATCGAGTTTATCCGGCATCACCAACCAGGGACGTAGAAACCACTGCAACCAACCGTCCAGGTAATCCAGGTCATCTTGCAGAGATAAGGAACTATCTTTTTTGGTATTCGCTTCATCTAATTGAGGTGAAATACAGGCGTAGAGCTTTCCTGTTGAGAATCGAGGCCCATGTTGGATCAGATCGTTTGCCCAAACACAAAACATATGATTGAAAGATTTTCGTAGCGAGCGCGTGTAAGGAATCCACTTAACTGCGCCACTACTTCCAGAGGTTTTTTCATAAAACAAAATGGGTTCGGGAGTTAGGGGAATTCGATCGCGTTTGGGATGTTGATTTTGCTCTCCTAAAATCCAAGGTGCAAGTGCGTCATAATCGACGATCGGCACGCGCTGCCAATCTGCTACAGAACGAATTCCCAAGGATTTGCCATACTCGCTTTGAATGAGGCGATCGCAGATATCTTTCTGTACAGATGCCTGAGTTAATTGCGGGTTATCCAGCGCTAGATGAAATCGATGAGCAGTTGGTGCAAGAAGTTGCCCAAACAGTTGAATTAACTGACGCATTATTTCACCTTTTGATTGGGGTAAAGATTAGTGGTGACTGGTAGATAGGTGCCATCCCGAATAACTACACCAGGGGCGAGATGCGAGCCTGCGCCCACAAATACATCATTGCCAATTTTGACTTTTTTGACATACAACATCAAGTTTTGTTTGCGGGGTTTAATAATGTGAGAATAGATGCCAACGCGATGTCCAATTACAACGCGATCGCCTATTTCCAAAAAACCGCGATCGGCAATCTCTAATCCTGGTGTCCAATACACATTTCGCCCTACTTTAGCACCCCACAAACGCAACCAGCCGGAAAATGCGCCCGGAATCAATCTCAACACTGCCTCTAAAGCGGGAATCGCAATATAAATAGCCTGGATTTGATGGCTTCCCCACCAAGGACTGTACTCTTTTCCCCGCAAATAACTAATTCCCTCCCGCACCGGATACATCCACTGATGCAATCGGTAGACTAGCACTGGCAAACCGTAGAGAGAACCCAGAATCGCCATTCCACTTACGATACCGGGAGAATGTGCAAAGTAGAGAAATCCCATCCCAGTTAGCAGTAAAACAAGGGTAGGAAAGAACAACAAAATCGTACTCAGGAGTGTCATGAAAACGGAAATAAAAGTTTTTGAGTCAAGGTTAATTGGGTGGCGGTGCCGATTTCGGTTGGCAATTCACTACCTTCATGATAAGTTCCATACAACCTATCCCAAAGTTTCAGATTCGCACCATAATTGCAGTGAGGTGATTGACTGGAATGATGCCATGAGTGATCCTGTGGCAGAATCAACCAAGGAGATAGGCAACGGTAAAGCCAACTAGGTGAAGGAATTGTCAGTCGGCTGTGTCGCCATAAATCTAGAGCAGAAGTTAAACTAACTCCTAAAAGATAGCCTGTTGGATCGGCTAGCAAGTACAGAAATAGGGCATGAACCCACAGATAAACAATTAGAAAGCTCGCCCAAATGGTGTTGCGAGATGTACCCAAAACATCTAGATCGGTTACAGTGTGATGCACCTGATGGATCTGCCAGAAGCGAGCAAAGTGCAAGAGGCGATGATTCCAGTAATAGAGATAATCAACTCCAACAAAGCTAAGTATAAATGTAAAAATTAGAGGCAGCTTAAGAGATTCCTGCGCTATGGGTAGCCAGTGACGATAAAACTGATAAATTAACGTAACTTGCAGTACGGGAATCAAAATTCCTTGCACAAACAACCCGGCACTATCGAGTAACCAATCTTCTAGAGATTTGGCTTTGAGTTGAGTTCGACCGTATTTATCGAATATTGTCCATCCAACCAATCCGATAAAAGCAACAAAAACAAGAAGTTGTGCAATGATTTGCATAGCTAAATTTTATACCCAAAATGTAACTTTAACCGATTGATGGGGTAGTTTGCGCGGATCTTCGCCACGAGCGATCGCATCTCGAATGGACTCCACAAACACATGAATTGTATCGGCGGGTGTATGAGAAAATTGCGTGCCGTATTTGGCGATCGTTTCCCCCTGAATGCCCAGAATTTTGACATCCTGTTGAATAATATGTTGCGCTGTCCATCGCACAAAGGGACGCGCCAGTTTATTCCAGATTCCGTAGTTATAAGTAACATCCGTGTAAACTAGCGTTGAATTTTCCGTTTCTGGAACAGATTGACTTGTAATGAACAAATGGCGATTGTCTCCCATGTTGTATTCTACACAGGTAATATTCGGAAAATAAAAGCGATCGCTATGTTTAATTTCAACACCTTGCCTATTGAGAAAACGGCTATACCATCCCAGATTGTTAGTTTCGTTACGATACTCTACCAAAACCGAACCATTGCAGCGTTCTACAATCATCTCTAACTTTTGTTGGCGGGAAGTACGGAAAATACCAGGATGAACAAAGGCTGTGTGGGGAATATCAATAAAGTTTTCCACACAATTGGTAACGTTGTTGGCAAAACGGTTAATTACCCGCACTGTCTCCCACCCAGGTTCTTGATAATGAGGCATGGAAAAGGGATGAAAATCTTCGCTCAAGTTGTCAGATAATCGCACATAAACATAACCATCCTGTTCTTTTGTTGCGTAACATTTGGCGCGACGCTGCTGGGAAGGTTTGAACGAATCTCCTTCAGCAGGAACAGCAATAACCTTACCATTTCGATCGTATATCCAAGCATGATAAGGACATTGCAATGCACCGCGACAAACTTTTCCTGTGGAGAGGCGGCTATTGCGATGCAAACAGCGATCGCGCAACGCCACAGCTTGTCCATCTTCTGCGCGAAAAATTGCCAGCCATTCTCCTAAGAGCGATCGCGCTAAAACAGCGTTCGGTTTTAAGCGATCGCTCAGTGCGACAATGTACCAAAAATCTGCAAATTGCATACAGTAGAGTTTATGAGGTGGATATGCTGAAAACGCTTTGGGTTAGTGCTAGACAAAGGAAAGAAGAAGTTGAGTTTTGCCTTCAAGCCAGTCAAACATCACTATATACAGTTTGGAACAACACTGAGGATAATGTCTATAAACTGACATCGATAGCCAGCAAGGTATCGCAGTTGCTATAATAATTAAATATTCAAAATAGGCAAAATTTATGATGGCGCATGAAACATCTAGTCAGTTGACCGTAAAAGAATTGTTGCTTAAGGAGATCGATCTAACCTCAGACGATGTTTTGGAAGAGTTGCTAGATTTCGTTCTATTCATCAAAACGAGGCGTACACAAAAGAAATCTACAGCCGCATCTTTGTTAAAATATGCAGGTACTTGGCAGGGAGACGATCTTGAGGATTGTCTCCAGCTCGTTCGTGAAACTCGCGATCGCTTCTACATTCCTAATGATGAAGCCAATGATGAAGAAATTTAGCCTATAAATCCATGTATTTATTAGATACAAATCACTGTAGCTATATTCTTCAGGGTAATCCTGATGTCTGTAATCGTTTTCAAGAGCTTGGGCAAAATCTGGTTGCAATTTGTCCCATTGTTCAAGCAGAACTAATCTTCATGGCTCAAAACTCACAGCGACAGTTGGAAAATATTGAAAATGTTCGCAACTTTATTCAAGATATAGAAATCTATCCAATTACATCCATAACTGCGGAAATTTATGGTGAATTTAAAGCAGAATTAATTCGTCATTTTGGCGCAAGAGAGAAAATTAAGCGACGACGAACTAAATTATCTGATATTGGTATTCAAGAAAGTGATTTGTGGATTGCGTCAATTGCTATCCAACACAATCTCACACTTGTTTCTGCCGATCGCGATTTTCAAAGAATCCAAGAAGTGCGTTCTCTTTCTATAGAAACTTGGTATTCTCCTCCAACAGAAGCTTAACAAATGTAATCGCCTATTTACGGAATGTCTTGTCATCTTTGAACCTGCAAATCTCTACATCGGCTGTCAGGTCAATTTGACAAGCTAATCGAGCATTCGGAACATTGGGAGCCAAAGTATCCAACATTTCCTGTTCATCTGTTTTGGCAGCAGGAATATCACCAGTAACTTCAACTAAACAAGTTCCGCAGATTCCAGTCCGACAGCCAAACAAGACAGGTGAATTTTGAATCGTGAGATGTTCGGATAAATTTTGATGCGGTTGCAAAGAAATGGGGGGATAATCAGTTCCGGGAAAGGAGATTGTATATAAATCAGACACGGCAGAAAGCCTCTTGATGTTGTTGTTCAAAGCGTTGAAAAGCACTTTTTTGATTTTTCAAATATTGAGGAATTGAATTAGATGCCATCAGTGACATTTCGCGATTGCGTTTCCACAGGTAATCGAGTTTTTCAACATAGACTTTATAAGATTCCATCGCTTCCTGATGCGTTAAATAACTGCGGTGTAATCCTTCTGACTCTTCGGTAAAACAGCGTCGCATCATTTCTTTAGCCTCTATGTCGGTTAGAGCGAAAAGAGGCGATCGCAACACGCGATAAATCTTGCCATACAGCGCCGGATCGTACCAAAAAATCCCATTAATCGCAGCCGAAAAGTGAAAGTGATCGCGCTGACATCCCCATAATCCTAAATTAGCGATCGAACTTTCAAATGCAGTCGGCGGCGCAAGGCAAGTGACAACATCGTGAGATATAATCGTCGAACTATTGAAATGAAAGCTTTCATCCAAAAAGTGATAATAAGAAATTTTAGCGGGAATGGGTGCTTCGTCTTGATGGGGATGTTTCTGATAATAGTTGCTGAGTTTGTGTTGGATCAATTTACCATTTAACGTCCGCACTCCTCTAACTGTGAAATACTGACAAGCCAAAAAGGTATTATTTGCCGAAATTAATCCAAAGTATTGCAATTGCATCTTTTTCCACCAAGTTTTCAGCGCATTGGTGTCGGCATAAACCATTGTTTCGGTAAAGGGACTTCGCATTGGGTAGGTAAAGATATGCTCTCCAAACAAAGCTTGCTCGACTTGTTTGGCAATAGTGCGAAATGCGTTGATATGAGCGCGTTCTTGAGAAGATTCCAAATCTAAAGTATCGCAGATTAAACGAAAGTCTTCTTGCGCGTAAAGTCCGGCTGCACTGGTTTGATTGAAGAAGATTGTCGCAATTTCAGCGGAGACTATTTGGGAGTAGTAGGCTACCCAGTAAAGCTGATTTAAAATGACGCGCTGATGTTGGCTGGATTGTTCCCATAAAGGCGTACCGTACAGCAGCGAAAACTCTTCTGGATTCCAATATTCGTTTTGGCAATCTTCATAACGAAAGTGTCCGACTGCTGCATCGATCGCAGCAGTGCGATCGTGCTGTTTGTTGCGTGTGTAATTAATTTGCAACTTGCGATATATCGTTGGATTATCTGACAGTTGCTCAACAGTTTGTTTGAAATCGTATTTCATATTTAATCCACGCATTTATGAGCGGGTAGTGGTTCAAAATATCCGCGTTCTTCTAACGCTTGGACGATCGGATCTCCAGACCCCCCCTGCATGAGCGATCGCAGCAGTTTTAATCGCATCCCGCTGTGAGTTTCCGTATCCAATTCTTGCAGAATTTGAATTTTTTGCGATCGCGACAGATGTCCCATCACCCGTTCGATCGCTGTCAGCACGCTTTGCGGGCCCACCTGTACCATCATAAGGAACCTTGCCAACAGTTCGATAATTAATGTTTGACTAGATTGTGAAATAGAAATTTCCTCAAACAATAAACTTCCCGTAGCATGATGGCGTGCTTCTGCGTCCAAAAAACTAGAAAAAAGCTCCGCAAGAACTTGATGGCGACATTCCTTTGCCAGTCGGCGGTAATGACTTAAACCCCATCCTTCTAACACCACTTGTAACACAAACAACAGCACCGTTTTATCTGCACTTTCAACTACTTCTGCTAATAACCGCAGAAACGGATTTTCGCTGGCAATTTGTGCCATTTCCGGCCAAAAATAACCAAGCTGACTGAGGTGAGTAGCTTCATCAGCCGCAAACAATCCATAGAGCATTCGCTCCTCAACTGTTTCTGCTAACAACACCATTTTTGCCATGTAGCCAACGCCTGCTTTCTCTATGAAATAGGATTCTTCTAACAAGCTGCGATTAGTTAATTGCAGAATAGCAGATTTTTCGGCATCACTTGCAGCTTGAAAAATTTTGACTCGATCTAGGTTAAAAAATGCAGCGTCCCAATACTCGCATTCACGGTACGAATTAACTGTGCAATTTACCCGATGCGGCAATGCTGCTGTGAGTATGCGCCGCAATCGATCGTCAGATTCTGTATGCGGTAAGTCAAGTCCAGACACTGAATATTTTAAATTTTTATTTGTCATAATCGAGCATTAAAGAAGTAGATGAAATTACGCAAATAAACCGGGTTTCTCTGAAAAATCTATTGGTAACTATTACGAAGAAACCCGGTTTCTGGCCTCGTCGTGCGTATTATCCTCTGAGTAATTCGCAGCTTCCCAATTTCCCCAATTTAAAACTTTCTGGCGATTGACGTGCTGGATAAATTCTAGAATTGAGCGATCGGCTTTTGTAGGAGTCTTCAAATCGAATTGAATCGTTTGAAATACTTGCGTATCCCCCTTCGCAAAGTAATTACCAACCTGCTGCGTTAACCACAGTAAACCCCGGTTTATACCCCATCCCAAACATCCCGATCGCTTGCGAGTCACCAAAATAGTTTGTCCTTCTGTTTTACCGCCTTCTATCATTCGCAAAGCAAACATAATATAGAAGTGCAGGAAATCGGGGCCAAGCGTTACTGTCCCGGTGCTTCCATACCAATAGCACATACTGTAGGTCACTTCATTCTGATATAGAGGACGAATCAGACGAATTAACCAGGAATCATCACCTCCCCGCGTAGTGTTGCTAAAAGTAATCGCATTAGATTTCAGTTCTTGCGAATCAAATACAATCTCCAAGGGCAGATTGTGTACTGTATTGAAATGATGGGCATCGATCGCATTAATTAGCAGCACATTGGGATGACAATTTTTGACAAACCGAGCCCCCAAAATATAATCGCATTCTACCTCTTCCAGTTCCGGTACAAACGGAAGCGAACTTGGCTTTTCTTCTCCCACCCAAACCCAAATCATGCCGTACTTTTCTTCAGTTTGCCAAGTTTTGATACATACAGGTAGCGGTTTAACAAGCGAAGGAATATCTACACAAATTCCCTCAGCATCGTATTTCCAGTTATGGAAAAAACAGCGAATTCCATCCCCATCCACCTTTCCCTCTGCCAAATGAGCGCCCATGTGAGGGCAATAGGCATCGATCGCCACTACCTGACCGCTGAAACCCCGATAAATTGCCAAATTTCTACCCAAAAGTGTGACAGCTTTTACCCTGCCAACTTTTAATTCCCTGGATAGCAATGCCCAGTACCATCCTTCTATAAATTGTGTCGGATTGTTAAACGTCGAGTGTGGCTTGTTAGGAGACATAGAAGTCAAATCAGAACAGTGTCTTGCACGAATTGTAGCGGCGATTTTGCTTGCCACATACGTTGTCCAGCACGGGTCAAATTATCATAACGTATTTCAGTCAAACAAACCAATTCATCACCCAGTCGATAGCCAGGATTTTTTTCTTCAAAAAACTGGATGTGAGGATTCGTCTGTCGTCCTGTCGGGATTTCAATTAACCCCTCTTTAAGAATTTGCGGATGTTTGAAACGGACAATTCCCATCGCTTCTTGGTAAGAGTTGCCATAATATTCCCGCGCCAAACTCGCCATCAGATTCGCAATTCGATCGGGTGTTGCTGCATCGTAGCGGGGATAGAAATCTTGCCAAAAAATCGGCAGAAAGCGGTACGTGCGAAAACCAGAACAAATTAGCAGCCAGTACAGTTTGTTTTCCGCATAGTGTTGGCGCAGAAAATTGACGGCGGCGATCCAAGTACGGGGTAAAGTTGTACTTGACCAAGCGCTAGGATCGACGATCGTATCGCCAGAATAAACAACGCTGATTTGCTCTCCGGAAAAAACCGTCTGACACAACATCATCGTCGAAAATCCTTTCAAAGCATTGGATGTTTCGTCCCTCAACAATAACACCCAGTTTTTGCGGTCGAGATCGCTTTGAAAACCATCCCAAGTTACACCTTCAAAGTGATTTTCTAGAAGCGCATACATTGCTGTGCGATCGCATAGACGTAACTTTTCAACGGGAACCAGCCAACTATTCATCGTTTGGGAAGTACCGAGACTCGGTTTTGGGGAATACACTTAACAGTTTACTGAGCAAATTGGCTGGAGATGATGAGCAAGGTGACAGATTTCAAAATGGTTGCTTTCATCATTCATTAGACATCTCTAAAAATTATTGTGGGGTAGGCATCCTGCCTGCCGAGAGAGATTCTTTTGGAGATGTCTATTACTCATCCTTTACAATCCGCGACCATCGAGACGGTTCAAGTTGGTTTACATACTGCATATACTCAGCTAATGGCGCATCAATACTCAGGAGTACGTGCGGATTAAAGCGAATATTGTCATAAATCTTGCCATCCTCATCTCTGAGCATATAGTAAGCCAAACGGGTACACAACAGTAAAAACTGACTGAGCAAATATCCCATAATTCCTTTACGTTTCTCGGTAACGTAAATCGGTTGAATGCGCGTTCTTCCAGGTGCGATCGGAGTGTAAGCATAGAGCATATGAAGTGTCGGAAATAGCCGCACCTTTTTCATCATTGTTAACAAACCGATGCAACCATCTGCATACCGCATCGAATACTCATAGCTAGAGCCTAAAAATCGTTGACCTAACCGTTCGCGAAACGTTGTTTGTGGAAATTCGCCGCGCATAGTAAAGTCAATCTGCGTCCCTAATTCGTTCTGGTGCAGAGATAGATCCATTTTGATATCTAAATGATGAATAGTCTTCAAATGTTGAGCATCAATGCCATTCATCATGCAAATATGGTGATGGCAACTTCTTGCAAATGCAGTATCGGCTTGCGTAACAATTGCTTTACCCTTCAGTTCATCAAAATTAGCAACTCCCTCTAGTGCTTCAGCATCGGGATAAACCCAAATAAACCCATACTTTTCCTCGGTTGCATAAGCTTGCAATTTAGCTTTAGCAGGAATTTCGGATTGACAGGGAATGTTTTGGCAATATCCTGTTTCGTCAAATGCCCAATGATGAAACGCACAGCGAATCCAATTCCCATCAACCTGTCCAATTCCTAAATCTGTTCCCAGATGAGGACAATACGCATCAAGCGCACGCACTCGCCCATCTTCACCCCGAAATACCACAATTCTTTGCCCGCAAACCTCTACAGATTTGGCTTGACCGTGAGATAATTCCCTGCTGGGACAGGCAATATACCAACCCTTAGCAACTACATTCCAATTGTTGAATATCTGCATGATTGAACGTTAGTGTTATACTCTTATCAGTGAAGCTGAGTAAAAATATTCACAATATAATACGCTTATTTTTAATTTTATTCACCACTTCTACGTTCTTGCCAGTAGCCCGGTTCTCGACTACAGTGCATCACAGCCAAAATCAGAATATAATCTGACTCAATTGTATAAAGTATCGCATATGGATACTTTTTCGTCAGACATTGACGAACGTCTTCATCGATTATCCGCCAGCGAGTAGGTGATTCTCTGATGCGAAAAATGGCATCTTCGATCGCATCCACGAATGCCTGAGCTAGCTCCATGCGACGAGCGGCATAATACTGAACAGCTTCAGCATATTCAGTCAGTGCTTCTGGGTGAAAAACGTACCTCATTGGCCAATAATTCTTCTTACCTCAGCCAAAGCTTCTTCCCCTGAAATCCCTTGAACAGCACCGCTGCGGATTTCTTCTCGCCGTCTCTTTGCCTGGGTATTCCAAGCTGTTTGAATTGCTGGCTCTATATCGAATTCAAGGCTTTCTATTAACTTTTCTGCTAGCAGCGCCCTTGATGCACTAGGTAAAGATAATGCTTCTTGGGTCAATTGTTCGAGGGATAGCATACTTACGACGACTGTCTTTAAAAGAATTCTACCATTATCATAGCTTAATTCCCTTTTGACTGATACTTTCGCAACACTTCTTGCCGTTGCTGAATATCCTCTCCATACTTGCCTAACAAAACCCTCAAGAGCATTCGACCCAAACAGCGAGAAGCCCGCCAAGAAAATACCGCATCTTGTAAATCGATATGACTTCTTTCAAATAACAAATGTCCGCTCAAACCGACTAACTGAGTCAGAGGCAAACCCAAGAGTAACCAGAAATTTTGCAACTTCCAGGCGGAAAAGAGCAAACCGTAAAAAATGAATATCCCCACAATATGTAGAGCGACATTAATTGGGTGCTGGTGTTTGAGAACAAAAATATCCCAGTAATCTGTAAAGGGATGATCCAGAGTGCGATCGTCAATCCGATTTCTCAATTTTTGTTGAAGATTGGCATTGCTTTCAGTCATAGAATTTATTCATACAAAGCACGGAGATAAGATTGTTCCCAGACGTTCTCTACCTAAGCGATCGCAAACTTTACCTCGATCGACAACCTGAATCCCATTAATATAAACAGCTTCTATAATATCATCCGAACCGCGTTTGACCATCCGATGTTCGCCATCCAGAATCGCATCTGAGATTTCCACTTGGGGACTGATGGGTTGATTGAGAGCGTTGGGATCGAGTAAAACGAGATCGGCTTTAGCACCAATTTTCAGGACTCCCGTATCGAGGCGAAACCAACAGGCGGGTTCTCCCGTGACGCGAGCGATCGCAAATTCCGGTGCGAGGAACTTCGTCACAACCGCTTGCTTGAGCAAAGATAACGCTCCATCATAGTAACCCAGATTACGCACATGAGCGCCAGCATCCGTAAAACCGGGCAAAATATAGGGGTGTTGCATCAGCGCCAAACGCGGTTCTAAGCGATCGTTCGCTCCCGTCGCCACCCAACGCAAATCTGTGTCGTACTTTTGCAACACTTCCATAAAAAAATCTACAGGTTCTTGTTGCTTTTGAGCGGCAATTTCCGCCAAACTTAACCCTTGCCAACTTGTTTCCGGACAGCGCACAATTTCCATTAAATCTAACTGACGATGGAATGATTTACGCCAATTATTTAGCCATTCTTGGCGAAACTGACGGCGAAAAGTTTCCGACTCCCATAATTTTTGCCGTTCTTGTCGCGAGTTGCAGCTATTCAGTTGTGCGCCTGTCGGGAATTCTTCAAATAAAGGAGTGACGGAACCATCAGAGTAAATCGTGAATGGTTCGGTCAAAGTTTGAAAGCGAACATTGCCCTTGAGAATGCGGTTCCAGATGAATAGAAGCGGAGAAAATAATCGCCACAGTTTGCGATCGTGTACGGCATCCAGCGCCGATAAAACGGTCAATCTTAAAGGTTTTTGCCCAATTCCCGCTCCCATCCGCATAATATCGAGAAACGAAGCAAGTCGCTGCAAATTCGGCGTAACTTGAAAGACTAAATCTCGTTCCCGACAGAGAGCCGCTAGCATAGCATATTCTTTCAATTTGGCGTGTTGAGATGGAATTGTGCAGCCGCGCCATTCTCCACTCATTCTATGCCAAGGAAACATATCAATTGAAATTCCAAGAAATCCCGCCTCTAAAGCATCTACCGCAATTTCCTGCATCGTTTTTAGCTCGGATTCTGTTGGTTGAACAGTTAAGCTGCGTTCCAATCCCATCACATGAGCGCGTAAGGCACTATGCCCAAATAGTGGCGCAACATTAGCACCAAGCGGTAATTGCTGTAAATGTTCTAAATATTCTGCGGGTGTCTGCCAAGAAACCGATTGTTTCAACCATTTGGCAATCAGTTGGTGGGAAAGCGTTTCGACTCTCTGAAAAATATCTGCCAGCATTTGCGGCGCACCAATCGCAACAGACAAGCTGCAATTACCAATGACAACGCTGGTAACCCCATGACGCACCGATTCGCTCAATCCCGGTGCAATTTCTAACTCTAAATCGTAGTGGGTGTGAATATCGATGAATCCCGGCGTCACCCACAAGCCGGAAGCATCTACAACTTGATGAGCATGAGAGGGAAGAGAGGATGCGATCGCCACAATCTTACCATTTTGAATGCCAATATCTCCCCGCACTGGTGCAGAGCCCAAACCATCGAAAATTAACCCATTTTTAATCAGCAAATCTAACATAATTATTTGTTTTTTTTGCTTGTTACCTGTAATTAACCCTGGAGCGATCGCATCCTACCCAGCAAATTATTTCTGTTTGGTAATTTTTAGCTATCATCAGCAACATCCTCATGTGTAGAAACTGGTAAGGGTTGTCCCACAGACAACAAAGTACTTTGTGGTAGTTTTTCCTCAATTTGTCTCAACATTGCCTCAAGTTCCACTCTTGGGCTGGTTTGTAAACCAAGACACTGTGCAATTCCATTTGCGTCGGTACTCCACCGTTCAGTGAGTTGAATGCGGTAGCCTGAAGTTTCGGAAAGTAGTTCATAAGAGTGAAAGTGCATGGGGTCTCCGAGACGCGGAGCTTGAATATGCTCAAAGGAGAATTCCCGTTTCATGTAATCAATAAGGCAATCTTGAACTACTAGAACAAGATGTTTACTGAGATGTTCAAATGTGTGAATTTTATGGTGGAGTTGCATCAAGATTGTCTTCGCAGTCATTTTCCAGTTCATACCAAAGCCTTTTGTCGATGCAACATCTACATCTCTTACGGGCAAACCATGATTTTGAAGAAAGCGTTGTCGTTCGGGCCAGACTGTACCAGTGGTGTCGAGCGTTTGCAATTCTATGCCAATAAAATCAATAACTTTTCCCAAACGTACAGATGCAAGGCAGTAATCAATGCTACCTCCAGGCACTGAAATTTCAGGAACAATCCGAAGTTCATTACCGGGTTGATGTAGTGTCAATAAATGAAGACAATCGATAAAGATTTGGCTGCGTTCAAGAAGTCGAAAGGGGCAAATGATGATGTTTCGCGATTCTCTCCCATAAGAGACGGTGCAGGTGCCAATAGTAATATCAGGCTCACTTTTCCGATTTTTGAGGCATTTGCGAGCTAAAAATGGACAGGTTTGACCAGATACAATGTCACTCAAAGAAAGTGATTGGTTAGTAGAATGTCCATATAATTCAGTAACTTTAGTCATAGAAGCAGCCCACACCTTTCACGAGCAACAGCAATGTATTCATCTGAGATATCAATTCCAATCGATCTACGTTCTAGTTGAAATGCAACAAGGTTTGTTGTACCTGTACCCATAAATGGATCTAGGACAACGCCATCTTTTGGACAGGTTGCCAGAATTGGAATTTTACACAGATCCTCTGGGTAAGGTGCAAAGTGGAGTGTTCGCTTTTGAGTATCCTCCGGAATAATGTCCCAAACATCACCGGGTTTACTGCCGTTAGGGTGGTATCTGAGAAAGTAGAAACCGCGTTCGGCGAGTTCACGCGCTCGTCCAGAAACTCTTGCCGAATCAGAATGTGTGGTTCGTTGCTGACCGCGAATAATCATGCGAAAATCAGAGATTTTACCGACGCGGACTTCTTCTAATACTTCATTAAGAGCTTTTAGTGCATTGGTACGTTCTGAATCGTTAAGTGCTGTAGATAACTCAATTTGTCGGCGATAGCGTATACCAGAAACACCCGTCGCAGAAACTACGGAACCATTCACAATTTTGGCTTGTCTCGGCTTTGAGCGGATTGCATCAACATCATAAAAGTAGCGATTTGTTTTGACAAAATGGAAGACAGGTTCATATATGTTTCGCAGCTTGTCTTTCGCATTGTCGGGTGAGCCTTTTACTTTATTCCAAATAACATTATTGCGAAGAAGCCAACCCTGTCTATCGGTCATTGCAAGTGCAACTCGCCAAGGTATACCAATCAGAGATTTACGCTGATACGCATCTCCGATATTTAGCCAAAAAGAGCCTGTAGGTTTAAGAATGCGTTTAAGTTCGGAAAAAATTGCAAGCAAAGTATTAATATAGTCTTCCCATTTACCCTCAAGCCCAATTCCTCCATTAATGTAAGCTCTTTGACCCCAATAAGGCGGAGATGTTATTACACAATCAATGCTATCAGAAGGAAACAGTTTTAAAAGCGCATAAGTGTCACCCTGTAAAAACAGTGGGATACGATCTAATGAGGTTAGATAATCTTTGACCGCACCCAAGGCTTTTAAAGGTTCGTTCTCCTCGGTCATGGCTACACCTGAACATTTCATCATACCACTATACTTGAATTCGGGTATTTTTTGGTGCAAACGTTTATTACTTAAAGAACTAACTACGTAATTATGAACTATAGGGCACTTAACCAGTTCGACCATAATGTTCGGTTTTTATCCACTGCTCGCGCCTCCCTTTCACACACATCCTTAAAGTTACCACAATCATCACTGGAATCCAATGCACCATGTAGAGAGAGCCTTGAATGGTTGCCCAAAGCAAAGACCATCCTCGCAAATCTTGAAATTGGTAAACTCCAGCGATAAAACCAACTGTCAGAATGATACTGAGTAGTGTTTGCAGTGGCAATAAAATCGGATGATGGCTATAAAATATTGTCCATAGTAAGTCAGGAATAAGCCCGATTGGGAGCAGAAATTGCAACAGATAAAACAATAGTAAATCAATTTCTTTCGCCCAACCTAGTGTCAGGATTTGGGGGAAGTAATCCAGATAACGCTGATAGCCACCTTCTGCCCAACGGCAATGTTGATGCCAAAGATTTCTCCAAGTAGTTACACCTTCTTCCTGAATGGCTGGATTCGTGACAAAGGCAAGTTCAGCGTCTACTAGGTAAAGTTTAAAGGTAAGATCGAGATCCTCTGTGCCCGTGTCCTCATTCCAACCGTTACACTTTTCTAGTAGTTCCCGACGCACTAACATTCCATTACCCCGTAGCTCAGACATTCCGGCAACGGCAATGCGATGGATTTGTAGAAAACAATCACAACTCATTTCCATTTGCTGACAACGAGTTAAGAAATTAGTATCGGCTTTAGAAATATTTTTTCGTACTTGCACTGCACCGATCGCCCTATCCTGAAACAAGGGTACTGTTTGCCGCAGAAAATTAGCAGGAACGAGAGCATCGGCATCGCAGATTAGCACAATCTCTCCTTGGGTAGAGGGAAAAACGGCATTTAGCGCCCCTGCTTTACTGCCTTTCGATGATCGTCGATGCACCTGTAATGTGGGAAATTGAGTTTGTAATTTGTTCAAAATCTGGGGGGTTTCATCGGTACTGCCATCATCAATAATCCAAATATCTAGGAAATCGATCGCATAGTTGAGTTGGAATAAGCTATGAACTAAATCGGCTAAAACTGCACTTTCATTTTTGGCGGGAACCAAAATCGAAACTTTAGGCAAATCAGTATTGTCCTCGATCGCCACAGCGATCGGTTTTGCCATCAGCATCCGTACCGTTTGAACTGCCAAAACTGCGGTTAATCCCACCATAAACCACTGCGTCTGCGGTTGCCAGTGCAGCAAACTCACGATACCCCAGACAAGTAAAACTACCAGAGTTGCCTTGAGACGACGATCGCGATCGACGCGAACATCATTATTTGACCGATCGATACTTGTTCCCACTTTACTGGCTATCCTTTTCGGTTGGTTGTTTGCGCCACCGACGCCACAGCAGCATTGCAATTGACCCCAACAGGAAGCCGCCTACGCCTGCTGCGATCGCAATAACGCGACCTATGCGCTGTGTACCGTTCAGTACCGGATTATCCAGTAAGTTGGCAGAAAAATGCAGCGATTGGATCGTCCATTTGCTCTGAAACTTTTGCAGGACTGCTGTCCACCGCATCGCCATCGTAGCCTGATTGCCATCCCGGAAAGAAAAAGTTGCGATCGCATCTCCGTAAGAAATCGCCGTCTCCGGCGAAAGGAACCTTCTGGGATCGTCCACCTTAACTTCCATTGCGATTTTTTCGATCGAACTGGAAAACTGTTGATTCCAGTACTTCTCAAAATCCTGCACCTTATGGAAAACGCGGTTATCGACCGTTGTAATCGTGAAAGTTGGATGTAAGTAAGGCTCAATTTTGGAAAAATCGCGAGAATTGAGCGCTTGCACAGCCATCTCCCGCGTGCGAATAATCGCATTGAAGTCCTGTTGGCTGACATCTGCCAGAGCGCATTGCGGCAAATTCCAAATTGCCAGCACGAGCAAAATGCTCCAAAGTAGCTGCGTGCATTTATATCGGCTTGTCCGTCTCTGTTTGGTCATGTTGGGTTATTTTTTCGCTTACCATCCGCGATCGCGATCGCTTTGAAGATTCGCAATTTATTAGAGATACACCACTACTTGCTATACATTACGTTACATTTAGCGATAATTGATGGAAATACGATCGTAAACTGGCTAGGTTTCAAACTGCTATATGGACTTCAAACTGGTATACAGTCAAATATTCATCCAATTACTCCTGGGACTCGTCTCTGTCATCTTTGCGGAACTGGTGCGGGATGTCTACCACCTCGCAGGGCATTACTGGAAACCATTACAGAGCTACCATACCCTGCACCACAAAGCTTATCGTCGCGATTTGAGCATGACGAGCTTAGAAATGTACAAGAAAGCGCAGTGGTACAACGATGTGCCCGAAGCCCTCGTCATGGTGGGGTCAACGGCGCTAGTCGCAGGACTGGCTCAGAACTATGGAATGTGGCTCGGCTGTCTCTATTCTCTGATGTTCCTGATTCCTGCGATCGCTCGTTCCCAAGGGCTTCTCCTCCAGACCGATTTAACCCATAAACCTGGGGATTTGGTAGAAATTCCGTCGCGATGGACTGTGAATCGTACTTATCATTGGCGACACCATTTCGATCAAGGCAATGCCTACTTTTGCGGTTACTTTACCGTAGTAGACAAGGTATTGGGAACGAGTTTATCTCTCAAGGGAAAAGTGGTGGCAATTACCGGAGCCTCCGGCACTCTGGGACAGGCGTTGATTGAGGAATTGTCGCTCCAAGGAGCTAAGGTAGTCGCCTTAACTACTACCAAAGACGCACAGTTTAAGCCGGGAATTGAAGTTTTGCACTGGCAGTTAGGGGCTGAGACAGACTTGATGACCCGTCTGAAAAACGTCGATATTTTGATCGTTAACCACGGCGTAAATGTGTACGGCGATCGCTCCCCGGAAGCCATCCAAAAGTCTTATGAAATCAACACTTTTTCCGCGCTGAAGTTAGCAGAATTATTTCTGAGTACCGTTACAGAATCAGACCACAAAGCTATCAAAGAACTCTGGTTTAACACCTCCGAAGCAGAAGTGAATCCGGCTTTAAGTCCGTTGTACGAATTGTCAAAAAGAACTCTGGGAGACTTGATTACTCTGCGTCGCCTCGATGCTCCCTGCATTATCCGCAAGTTGATACTAGGGCCATTTAAGAGTCAGCTAAATCCGTATGGTGTCATGTCTGCCCGATGGGTCTCTTGGGCGATCGTAGCTCTGGCAAAGCGGGATTTTCGGAACATTATTGTTACGATTAATCCCATTACTTATATTGCCTTTCCGATTAAGGAGTTTTTCCAGTCCCTTTATTTCCGCTTGTTTACATCCGCGCACACTCAAGTTAAGTAGGACTTACGCATTTTATCGCCTCATCCACTACAGATGTAGAGTCAATTCATGAATTGACTCTACATCCAGTGGCAAAAGCGCTTGCTTGCGTAGTCCTGTTAAGTAGGGTGACAGCCGACGGGGAAAAATGGGCTCTCCCCTATAAGGCGTGATAACTTTAACTAATCTATTTGTAGGTTGGGTAGGGCGATAATGGCAATATTGAAGCGGTATATTGAGTCAGGTAAGTGCCATCGTGATGCGGAACTATAGGTCATTCCGAAAAACTTTAAATGGCTGATTGTTGGCTTCCCATGAGTGAACAGACAAGTAAATCTGCGTCTTGCAAAAATAAGTTACCTCATAAGCAAGCCGTAAATTACGCTCAAGACTGTTCGGCTCAACATCAGAAGTTTTAGCAGAGCCAATTGCCTTACGTAAGCCAAGAGACAATATTTCTACTAAGTCGTGACCACAACAGATCTGCCAAGGATCGTGGTCACTACTTTTTTGTATCATTAGCCGTTGTTGTAAATACTCGCTGTCTAAAGCAAAGGCTTGCGATTTATTTTTTACCTCTTGAATGAGTTTTAATTGGTCAATTTTTAGGGTTGGTTCGTTGATGAAGCTACTAAACTTGATTCCCTCAAAAGCTAAATTTAACCCATCAATTTGAGAAACCCAACGAAGATAACCAATCGGCATTCCATTTTCAAGCAGTGCTGTTCTAATATCTTGACCAAACCTAGCTGTTTTCTCCTCCGACCCAAACTCAGCAATCACTTTGTCAAGGGCAGGTGAATTGAGCAGCATAGTTTCCAGATCGTGGGTGTCTGTCCGAAAAAGATTAGGACTACTATGCAAAGGAACTTCTAGATGATCGAAATCTGCATCAACAATAGCAAAAATTCCCTGAAATTTTTCTTTTTCTAAAATATTCATTACTTCGATCGCCCAAAGTTTGCTGGATGGTTTTCTGCCTGGATAACAAATTAATTGACACTCTGATTGGTCAACAAAACGTTCATAGAAAGTTTTATCTGAGCTACCTTCAACTAATAAAAAAGTTCCAGAAAATGTCTCACGTCGTAGTCGAATTGCGTTAGCATCACGAGCAACTGAAAGGTGTTCCCTCATTTTTCCGATCCCTTCAGTTCCACAGTCAAATCCCAGCGGTCTTGAATGATGTCTGGAGAGTGCGTAGCCATTAAAACATCTAAATCTGCAAGCTTTATGATTTCTTGCAAATCCTTCAGAAACTGAACTTGCCATCCCACATGAAGTGATAATTCAGGTTCATCAATCAAAACTAGAGAATTAGGCTGAACCTTAAACAGTAGTTCATAGAGAAGAACCAACTCATGCTGTTCACCAGATGACAAGTCTGTTGGAGAAAGAGTGTCTCTATTAGAGGGAGAAGGATGATAAAGTGTTTTAAAGATAAATCCTTTTTCCTTGTTGAAATTCATCTCTTTGTAAGAATAAGCAAACTTACTATTGACAATCCTCCTTAAAAGGTCAATCTTGCTTGCAATTTCGCTGAAGACACCAAGCTTCTTTTCTACATCTCCAACATACACGGACAATATCTTCTTAGTGCTTCCATCTATAGCTTGTGGCTGAATTTGAAAATCCGAGTTATCATCTTTATCTAACAAACCTACCTCTATAAGACGAGAGCGTGTCTTTTCAAGTTCATTTAGTTGAGAACGAAGTTGTTCATCTGTTAACTCAGTGGCTGGCTGTTGTTGTACTACTCTTGCAGGAAACGTCCTATCAAGAGATTGAGATGTTGTACCATACTCAGCAAGCTTAGATTGAATGAGTTGTGCAATTTCCTCAGAGTAGGCAGAGACAGTTGGTAACATTGAAGGTGTCCCAGAATATAGCCTTGTAGAACGACTGGGAACAAAGTTTAATAAACGCTGTGATTCTATTAGGCGAACATGAATATCATTTTTCAATTTCTCTAGCCATTCAGGCTCTTCTCGTAGTTTTACTTTCGAGGGCAAAACATCTTCAAATCGATCTATGACTTCGTTTAAAGAAAGAGTTTCACCAGTGTAAATATGTCGCCAAAAATTAGCTCCTACCCGACGAATTTCAGGTATTATGTCATCTAAAATATCTACTTGAAAATCAATATTTTGAGGGCTTTTGGTCGTTTTTAACGCAAAAGAAACTTTCTCATAACCAGATTCGTAAAAATCGAAACTTATATGTTCTATTGTCTTCGGTTTTTCCGGGTTATCAGAATTTTTTACTACTTCAACTCTACTACCAGTATCGAATTCAACTCGGAATTTGACAAATGGGATAGTCCGAAATACTGAGTATCGAGAGTTGAAGAATCCATTTAACATTCTCAGCATTGCTGTTTTTCCAAACCCATTAGGGCCATGAATAATTGTGATTCTCTCATCCATATTTAATGGAATTATATGGTTAAAAATTCCAAATAAACCATCGACAGATATTTGCTGAATTTGCATGGTTTCCGATTTCCACAGCCACAGGCTTCCTAGTTTCCATTGTAACCTCTAAATGTCCAAAAAGGGCATAACCCTTGTCCGCTATACGTTTTGGTGCTTTGACCGGGGAAAAGATATGAGGTATGAGCATCCGCCGCATAACAACCCTAATGCACCCGACCGCCTAGCCTGCCTCGTTTCTAGGTTAAGTAATATCTCTCAATTAGCTGCTAATCTTTTGGTTATGGGCGATCGCACTGCTAGCCTGGTAAATGCTCTGGAAGTAGGGACAGAGCCGCAATCAGCAGAAACAATATAGCTGTTCCGGTTTCCAGCATGGCAACAAATTGAACCTTAGTAGTGCAATACCACTTTTGCTGCCAAAGAATAATCCCAAATTTAATCATTTAAAGCAAAAGTGCCATGATATTACAACCGATGTAACCGATCGCCAAAGGAGATCGATCGCTCAGAAGCAACAAGATTTGGCGGAGGTTTTCTGGAAGAGTCGCCCCATGCACGCGCCACAATCTTTCGCGCAGTTGGTTTAAAATGCGATCGCCTGCAATGTCATCGGTACCGGGTCGCACTAACCAATGGGTTCGCAATATCTTAAAATGACGAATATCGTTGTTCCGCACAGCGCGATCGATTTCTAGTGCAGCGCGTTCGACCAACTCATCCGTGACTATTTTCATTACCAGCGGTTGCAAGGTAAAGGAGGATTCCTCTGCATTAAACCATTTTTCCAGTAACGATCGCCTGTCTAAATTTGCCATTGCTGCCAAAACTGCTGCTGGATCGACTGAGATGAGAAAATGGGTTGGCAATCGGCAGAAAGAAACTGGCTCTTGCCAAATCGCCAACCAATAAAGAATTTCTCGCTCTAAGTCCGAAAGTTGCTCGAATTGCTGTTTGAGGATTGTTTGCAGACGCTCGCTAATTACTAAAGTGTTTTGATTGAGAAATGCGGCGATATTCCCGCCGAAGACAGACTGAATTAACGGTGTGACAAGTTTAATGGCTAAGGGGTTGCCGCGATACAGTTTAATTAAGGCAGATAAGCCGAGTTCTTTGCCTGTAAATCCTCTCGATCGCAATAGTTCGACAGCATCTGTTTTTGGCAAACCTTGTAGATTCAAACAGCGAACTGTTTTTGTATTAATTGCGATCGATTTCGGTTGTTCGCAACTGGTAATGAGAATGCAGCTTTGATGGCGATCGCGACTTAATTTATCTAATAATTGATTATATTCAGCCGCGTATTCTTGCTTGGACAAAACTGCTGACAACCCATCGAGGATCAGCAGATAGGGACGTTGTTGCAGGTGGTGTAGAAGTTGCGCTATACCTTGTTGAAGATCGCCAACGACACTGGGAGCGATCGCATTCAAAATGCTGTCCAGCAGGGATATCGGAGATGGAGAAGACTGAAGCGATCGCCAAATGCAACGAGCGAATTTTGACTGAATGCGGTCTGCTAAAGCAAGCGCTAATGCTGTTTTGCCAATGCCGGCAATGCCAACAATTGCGATTAACTTGCCGCGATTTGTTATAATCCACTGCTCTAGCTGTTCTAATTCGCGATCGCGTCCGTAAAAACTTTCGACATCCGGTGCTTCGTTCCAATCTATATCGGGTGTATTTATGTCTGAAATAGGTTCAAAGTTGAAATCGGGAGAATCGGCGATCGCCTCCCAATTGCTAATCCCAACCGCTTGACAAATGGCGATAAAAATGTCTCGCCCAATGCGATCGCCCTGCCAAAATCGGCGTAAAGTAGCTCTAGAGGTATGAGCGTCTTGCCACCAACGAGCCGTACTGGTTTTCGTCCAACCGCGACGCTGACGCGCTTTGTCTACGATCGCCAGTCCTTCCGTCGATGCCGAAAGCGAATTTGACATAGCTAGGGGCTAGGGGCTAGGGGCTAGGGGCTAGGGGCTAGGGGAAGAAGGGATTAGGAGCGAGGGTTTCAGGAATTAAGATGCCTTAACTTAGATCTTGCACCTGGCATAGAAACCGGGTTTCTTGCAAATAGCTAAACTTGAAAACCTATATTTTTCGTGAAGAAACCCGGTTTCTCAGGTCTTGTTGAGAATGGTGCAAGATCTGAGTTAACCGCCTTCACTGTTGCTATATCTCAATTTTGGCTTGTTTGCAGCCCAATATCGAAAGTTGCTGCGTAACCTTGACCGGTTTTGGTGAGTGCGAGCAATAATTGCTCTCCACCTTCTACGAAAATCTCGTCTTTTGCGTTCTTGTCGGTGCGCTCTCCCTTGCCGGCGTATGGTGCTTGTTTCAATATTCGATCGGTGAGCGCGTCATCAAAATACAGCTGTGAGGTAAACTCGTGACTCTGCGCTGATGTTGCAGGAGTGCGTATTTTGAAGTGAATGTGGACTGTTCTGCTGGGATACCAACCGGGATAAATGGTTGCGAATTGAACGGTTCCATTTGCGTTTGTCACTTGATACCCGCGCAGGAACTTTTTGCCTGTGGTATTGTAACTCGGATCTACCACGTCGGAATAGATGCCCTGCGCGTCACATTGCCAAATATCTACCATCGCACCTGCAAGTGGTACGCAGCTAGTACCGCTAACTTGAGAAACGCGAATTGTCAGTTGAAGCGGTACGCCTGGTTTCACCGAACCATCTGAGGGATCGGATCGGATATCGGAACGATTGAGCTTTTCGTCTACAAAATATGGCCCTTCGGTTTGTTGCGGTTTGACAATACACTTGGGCGATGTTGCGGAATTTGCCATAGATAATCCTTCGGCGGGTTGACTCGATCGCGACTGCATGGAGATAGATTTTCTCGGTATCGAGATCGCAACCATTGCAGCTGCGCCTGCTCTAAATAGAGCGAGTACCTGTCTTCGATTGAGAAATCGACTCATTTGATGAGAGTTATTTTTCATCTTATCTATCTCCAGTAAGATCGCATTTCTATTAAACTCATTCATCGATGACTGTTGGCATCGCGTTTGAATGACAGTTTTGTAATTTGAACAGAGAATTTTGAGATGGAGTTGCGATCGCTCTCCAGGAACAGACGCACAATTAACTGAGTTAGGCGCACGCACGATTGCCGCTGTTGTGCAACAGTCACAAGAATAGTCGATCGCAGCTAGCGATCGCCTCAGCTATAAGGAGGAAAACTCAAGCTCAACCGATAAAGGAAAAGCGATTATTTCCCTTCATACATTATTGGTAATTCAACTAAGAAGGTCGTATGTCTCGATTCGCTTTCAACTTGGATCGAGCCTCCCAAATAACTTACCAGTTTATCTACAAGTGCCAGTCCCAGTCCCGTGCCGCCATGTTTCCAGGGGTCATTGCTGGGAATGCGGTAGAATTTATCAAAAATGCGGTGCATTTCGTGACGTGGAATTTCGATGCCAGAATTGCTCACCCTTAACTGAATCTTGTCCGAGTTAATGCGAACGCCTACTGTAATTTTTCCCTTGGCTGGGGTGTACTTACAAGCATTGTTGAGCAATTCTGTGAGGATACGCTTGAGACTGAATGGATCGGAAGCCAGGGGAGGCAGTTGCCGAGGGATGTCAATTTCTAAAATTTGTTGCTGGTTGTGGATGAGATGTTCAAAGGGTTCGACAACATGAGGAATCCAGTCTTGTAAATGAATTATTCTTCTGTCAAGCAGGAGAGTTCCGGCGTTGAGTTGCTGCAATTCCAGTAAATCGTTGATTAAATTAATTTCTCGCTCGCACTCATCATTCAAAAGATGAAAGTAACGAGCGGCTGTATTATTTTTATGGGTATTTTCTAGTTCCGGATCGAATCCGCATTCCTGATTCATCGTAACTTCCAACATTTGAATTGCCATCTTCATGTTGGATACTGGTGTTTTTAATTCGTGGGAGACGGTATTGAGGAAGTCGTCTTTGAGGCGGCTGAGTTTTTCTAGTTCTTCGACTTGAGCTTGTGCTGCTTGGTAAAGTCGAGCTTGTCGAATAGCGATCGCGCATTGATTGGCTACCTGCTGCACCAATCTAATTTCTAATTCATTAAACACATATTCTTTCGGCTTTAACAACCACAAATCCCCCAGCACGCCTTGATTATCTAAAATCGGACAAGCCAGCACAGCAACGCGATGCTGAACTTGCGGTATCGAGTGGGAAGCTATTTCGCAAAATTGCAGATACTGACCTTGCAGAAGCTGAGAGTAAATGCCAGGAAAATCAGCCATTTGCAGGACGCAATTGCGATCCGATGGCGATGTAATTGCATATTCCGAGCAAATGCTAGAAGTAGCTTTTTCGAGATTGTATAGTGCCGTACAGCAATAATCTGCTTTCAATCCCAGCGCTAATTCTTGCACTGCTGTTTGTAAAATGTGGCTCTCATCGAGGGTATCGCGCACTTTGTCGGTAATGCGTTTGAGCATTGCTTCCAAATTGAGCGCTTGCTGCAACAGATCTGTACGTTCCTGTACTTGTTTCTCTAGGTCGGTATTGAGCCGTGCCAGGTGTTGATATAATTCTGATTGTTGGATGGCAATTGCTACCTGAGTTGCTAATTGCTTGAGCAGGTCTATTTCTAAGTTCTGCCAATGTCGTGGGCCGCTACACTGATGGGCAATCAACAGCCCCCACAATTGGGAATTTTGTGTGGAATTTTCTAATTGAGAATTCAAAACTAAGAATTCGGAATTATCTTGCAAAATGGGTACTACTAAATGAGCCCTGACTTGAAATCCAGCTAGCAAGTCGAGCAAAGATTGAGGGAGTCCCAATGTGTATATATCGGCTTTAGCTTGAATGCGGTTTTGTTGGTAAGCAGGGATATAATTTTTTCCCAAGTACGGATAGGCAATTTTTTTTCCTAAAATTGGTATCCAACGATCGCCTACCGATTCCACTACTATGCTACCGTGACCGTCGCAGTCGTAGCGATAAATCAGCACGCGATCGGCTTGCAGAAATTCCCTCACTTCCGCTACTGTTGTATTGAGTATTTTCTCCAAGTTCAAAGATTGACGGATGCGCTGCGCTATCTTATCGATCAGTCGCTCTCTTTCCGTTTGCTGTCGCAATTCTTGTTCGGCGCGAGAAGCTTCTAGCAAACGACGCACCCGCTGACGCAGTACCGCCCAATGGATGGGCTTGGTAATATAATCGATCGCACCTGCCTCAAAAGCTCGGTCTACTGACTCTTCATCTTCCAGCGCCGTGATTGTCAAGATGGGAATGCGATCGCCTCCGGGAAGGGAACGGATTAGCTTACAGCAGGTAAAGCCATCCATCACCGGCATCATACCATCTACCAGCACTATATCCGGTTTTAAGCAAGTATAGGCTGCTAATCCCTCTTCTCCGTCCACAGCTTCTGCCACTTGGTAACCTTCTTGTTCCATCGCTCGGCGAAGCTGAATTCGCATTAACCTATCGTCGTCGATGACGAGGATGAGGGTTGAATGTTTCGGTGAATCGGAGATATTCATACTTGATTTGGCTGGGGTGCTTCTCCCGTACTTATGATAGAAAACGCGGTTTTTTGGGCATCTGGTATGGGGCATGGGGCATGGGGCAGAGAAATGCCTTACTAATTTTTACTTATCACCTTATGTACGCGAGAGTCAAACTCATTATTGACGACTACTATATAATCTACATTCAGTATGCCCGTGCCGATCGAGTAATTTTCACCTTGTTGACAAAAATATTCATCTTGCTAATTTTAATCGCCAACTTAAATATAAAATTACAAATCAATTAGCCTAATTACTTAATTTAGTTATTTCGCAATTTTTAGGCAAATATTCATCTGCAAACCTTTTTTATTCTCCTCTCCTGCTGCGCTGCTAGCCATCCGAAAAACTGCATAACCCTTAATTTTTTTTACCGTCTGCCGCAATCACCGAGCGCAAGCTTTTTAACAATTCCTCGGAAGTGAATGGTTTTGGTAAAAAAGTTGGCACGCTCTGACGATTTAATTCTGTCATCTGAGAGTTTGATGTCAGTCCGCTAATGGCAATAATTTTGACATTTGGGTTAATTTTTTGCAGCGTCCGGATAGTAGTCGGGCCATCCATCAACGGCATCATCATATCGACCAACACCACGCTAATATTTGTTTTTCGTTCCGCATATAAGGCGATCGCTTCGACCCCATTGCTAGCACCGATCGCCTGATAATTATAACTTTCCAGGGAAGTTTTGGTGATTTCGCGGATGGCATCTTCGTCATCAACTACCAGAACTAATTCTCCGTTTCCTCTCGGTAATTCTCGATAGATCTCTTGGCTGAACTTGCTTTCATCTGTTGATGCTGCTGGTAAGTAAACATTAAATTTTGTTCCTTTTCCCACTTCGCTATAGACATTGATAAAACCCCCGTGTCCTTTGACAATACCAACTGCGGTTGAGAGTCCTAACCCGGTACCCTTACCGTGTTCTTTTGTGGTAAAGAATGGCTCGAAAATGCGATCCAATATTTCCCGTGGAATTCCTGTTCCGGTATCGGAAACGGTAATTACCACATACTTACCAACTTTTGCCTCTATATTCATCCTGGCATAATTTTCATCGATGAAAATATTTTCGGCAACCACATTCAAAATTCCGCCTTTGGGCATGGCGTCGCGAGCGTTGACGCAGAGATTCATCAAAACTTGCTGTAACTGCGTCGCATCGCCGCAAACAGTCCAAATTTCTGAGCTTGGCACATCTGTATAAATTTCAATAAATTTGGGAAATATTTGTTTGACTATTTTGGCAATTTCGGATATTAAATGCGCTACTTGAAGATTAGTGCGATCGCCTTGCAGCCCTCGCGCAAAAGATAGCACTTGTTTGACTAAATCGGCGCTGCGTTTCGTATTGGCTTCCAGAATTTTCAGCAATCGCTGACTGTGTTCGTCGTGGCATTTCGTTTCTAGGAGTTGCACAGACATCAAAATTGGCGCAAGCGCATTGTTTAAATCGTGAGCGATGCCACTAGCAAGAGTGCCAATACTCTCCATCCGCTGGGCACGCAAAAATTGCGCTTCCAATTGTTTTTTCTCTGTAATATCGGTATTAACTGTCAGGATCGATTTAGGTTGCTTTTGTTCGGACTGCACCAGCGTCCACCGACTTTCCACGATGATTTCTTTGCCGTATTTGGTGATTTGAAGCAATTCACCTTGCCAGGAACCAGCCTCATCAAAAATTGGCCGCTCGCTTTCCAGTTCGCTCTTAATTTGTTTGTACAACAACTCGTTGACATTTTTACCGATCGCTTCTGCCGACGTCCAGCCATACAAACGTTCAGCACCTTTGTTCCAAAATAAAATTTGGTTGTCCAGATTTTGCACCAAAATAGCGTCAGTGGCAATATCCAGTAGAGCAGCTTGTTCGTGAATTTTTTGTTCTGAGCGCTCGCGATCGATTTCGGCGCGACAAGCTTCCAGGAGACGGCGCACCCTTTGACGCAGGACTGCCCAATGGATGGGTTTGGTGATATAATCGTTTGCACCCGCTTCAAAAGCTCGATCGACAGATTCTCGATCTTCCAGCGCCGTAATCATCAGTACGGGCGGGGGATTGCAAAGAGATTGCGTTTGGCAGATATTTTG
This sequence comes from Aerosakkonema sp. BLCC-F183, assembly GCF_041929145.1. Lineage (NCBI taxonomy): Bacteria > Bacillati > Cyanobacteriota > Cyanophyceae > Aerosakkonematales > Aerosakkonemataceae > Aerosakkonema > Aerosakkonema sp. BLCC-F183. Next base: position 80,741 of record NZ_JBHFNU010000024.1, read on the forward strand.
CGTGCGGATTAGTTTGCACAAGGTAAACCCATCCATCATCGGCATCACCGCATCCAGCAGCACTATATCCGGATGCCAGCGCCTGTAAGCAGCTAATCCTTCCTCTCCATCAGCAGCTTCTACGACTCGATACCCTATTTCTTCCATCGCCCTGCGAAGCTGAAGCCGCATGAATTTATCATCATCGATCGCCAGAATTAGCGGTGCATCTTTTTTGTCTGTGGAGATATTCATACCTTGTGTTGCTGACGTTCTATTTGCAAAGCTACTTTGACTCTTTCATACTCAGCTTCCAGAAGAGGTAGTTTTTCTTTGCCTTCTTTAGTATGCCCATTTCGCCCCATAGTTTCTAGCTCTTTGCAATAATTAGATAAATTTGTCGCTCCCAAGGTCATACTACTTGCCTTTAAGGTATGACCTGCTTGGCGCAATTGACTTGCATTTCCTTCTGCTATGGCCTTAGCGATATCTGCCAATAATTTTGGCCCATCTTCCAGGTAGCAATCGATCAATTCGGATAGAATATCTTCGGCATTTTTACCGATCATTTTGCGGAAAGATGCCAGTACTTTGGCATCGACGACTGGTTTGTCAGGGGTCAGTTGTTGTGGCCCAGGCGTCTCGCCTGTGTCAGTTGTCGGTTGTTCTTTATTGCTGACCGTTGATGAAGCAGGCTGACATTTACTTAACGCAGTGACAATATCTTCAAGGCGAACAGGCTTACTGATGTAATCATCCATACCCGCAGCGATACAAATTTCGCGATCGCCTTGCATCGCGTTTGCTGTCATCGCAATAATTCGCGGACGCTCACCTATAGGCCATTGTTCCCAAATGCAGCGAGTAGCTTCCAATCCATCCATTTCTGGCATTTGCATATCCATGAACACCACATCGTAAAATTGGCGACGCAGTGCGGCGATCGCTTCCAATCCGTTGCTGGCCACATCTGCCTGATAGCCCATTAACTGTAACAGATGCAAAGCTACTTTTTGATTGACTTGATTATCCTCCACTAACAGTATTCGCAAAGGTAATTCTTCTACCAAGTGGGCATTTATTTGCGGCCAAATAGGGCGGGATGCTTTAATTTGTTGCGGCTGTTCTCCTAGAACGTGACTTAACACATTATAGAGATGGGATTGTTTGATCGGCTTAGTTAGGAAAGCTGCGAAATCTATCTCTGAGGTATGATGACTTGCTGACAGTCTGCCTATGGAAGTTAACACGACTAAAGGTAATTTTTTGTATTTACCCAGCTTGCGGATTTCTGTTGCTAGAGTTAAACCATCCATTTCCGGCATTTGTATATCCAAAATAGCAATATCAAATGGTTCCTCTTGATGCAGCCATTCCAAAGCTTCATATCCAGACTCAGCCGCACGTGCTAGCATTCGCCAAGATTCTGCTTGCAGTGTTAATAATTCCCGGTTTGCACAGTTATCATCCACGATCAGAAGGCGTTTGCCATCTAGCTGAGGCGGCAGATTTTGAGAGGCAAGCGGCGATATATCGGGAGCTGATGCTGCCACTATAGTGAAATAAAATGTGGAACCTTCACCCACTTGACTTTCTACCCACATCCTACCGCCCATCATTTCGCTGAGCTGTTTGCCGATCGCCAATCCCAATCCCGTACCGCCATATTGACGAGTGGTCGAGGCATCGACTTGGCTAAAAGGCTGAAATAAGCGATCGATCCTGTCCGCAGAAATACCGATGCCCGTATCTCTGACAGCAAATTCAATTAAATATTGCTTTTCATCGCTATTTGTTGATTGTTGACCCTCATCGGTTAATGCTAAAGCTACTACCGAAACTACTACTTCTCCTGTTTTGGTAAACTTAACTGCATTGGCGAGCAAATTTACCAAAATTTGGCGCAACCGCGTGACATCTCCCACAATTGTATTGGGAGTTTCGGGGTCGATCAGATACGCTAATTCAATTCCTTTTTCGGCTGCCTTAAAAGCTAACATATCGAGAGATTCTTCAAGGCAAATTCGCAGATTAAAAGGAGCTTTTTCTAACTCCAGATTGCCGGATTCAATTTTAGACAGATCGAGAATATCGTTAATCAGCATAAGTAAATTATCTCCACTGCTTTGGATGGTTTCGGCAAAATCTCGCTGTTGGTCAGAAAGTTCTGTATTTACTAACAAACCGATCATGCCGATAATGGCATTCATGGGAGTGCGAATTTCATGGCTCATGTTGGCAAGGAATTGACTTTTGATTTGAGTAGCTACCTCAGCAGCAGCCTTTGCTTTTTCCAATGCTTGATTCGCCTGAAATAATTCTTGGGAACGTTCGACTAGCGATTGTTGAGCGAAATAACGATCGGTAATATCATCTAATATCCACAGACGCCCAGGTACATCCCGCACTTTCGTAGCAGTGCTGGCAATACTGAGGACTTTTGGTTGCGGTTGTGGGAAAATCCAGTTCCAGTTCCGAATTTCTGCTTGAGGTTTGGTGAAAAATTTTGCCGCTTGTGCTGCTATTTCTGTTTGATTATCGGCGCTTGTGCGTAAAGTTGCCATTGCAGAAGCGATCGCACTCGGTTCTACAGCGCCTGGATTTAGTCCCAGTTGTGCCGCCGCAGCTTGATTTATCCAACCTTGTTCGCCACTTTCATCAACAAACACGACTCCTTGATGAATCGTTTCTAACATGGCGCTGAAGCGTGCTTGTAATCGATCCAAACGTAAGGTAGTATCGCTAAACTTCAATAGAGTTCGCAATTGACCGAGTACCGACTCCATCAACTGCTGCAAGTGCGAAGAGATATTCGCTTGGCGATACCAAATGAGCAAAATTGCCCCCCGCAAACTGCTTTTATCTTGCAGTGGCAATACCGCCAGGGATTTAGTTCCTTGGGCTAACAATACGTGGAAAGCATTGGGAGTAGACGGGTAATCTATATAATAAAGACAGCGATTTTCGGAGAGCGCTTCCGCGAAAAGTGTTGGCGTAGTCAAGCGAGCGGGTAAAGTTCTGGAAGGCAAACTTACCAAAACTTCTGCCGTCACCTCGTCGAGTTCGCGCAGAACGATCGCCGCATCCGCACAAGCATAGTCGCGCAGTAAAGTCAGAACCTGACTGATAATTGTATGGGCCGGAATTTCCCCGCTACCGTACTTGGCAGTTATATCAATTTCCGAAAGAGTAGCCAGCACGGATTGAGAAGCCAATCGCCACTCAATATTTTGGAGAAATTGACGAATTAATCTGCCGAATAATGGTAGAATAGCTATTTCAAATGCGGGACGCAATAGCAACCCATCACCGTGCAGTATTCCGATTAGCAATGCCCCTAAACCCAGCAACGGTGCGACTCGCAATGGAGAAAGAGGGAATAGGGTGCAGAATGTTAATATCCCTGGCGCTAACAGCCATAGCAGGCTCCATTTCTCCACTACACCCAATAAGACAAGTAAGATAGCAAGACCGATCGAGACGGCTTCAAAAGTTGGCAGTCGATCGGGATGATGAAATGGTAACTGAGAAGTCAAACTATTTTGTGTTATGCGGCAAGACATTGAGCGATCGCACTCGTTACTACATCAGGCGCACTTATATGAGGTAAGTGACCTCGTGCGTTGATACGAACAAGCTTACTTTGAGGAATTTTATCTGCCATGTACTCCCCGACTTGAGGTGGTACGGCAATATCATCACTCGCCTGTAGAATTACAGTCGGGACCTTCAGTCGCGACAAATCATCTCGGTGATCCGACTGATAAATTACCTTAGCAACCGCTTGGGCGATATCGGGACGAGTAGCCGCCAGAGTTCTGGCAAACTCTGCTGCCAACTCGGGTTTATCTTCGGTAGCCATTGCTATGGGAGCAAAGCCGCTGGCCCACGCATAATAGTTGGCTGACATGGCTTCGTAAAAGGCATCCAATTCATCCTGCTCAAAGCCACCGTAATATCCAACATCATTGAGATAACGGGGAGAAGCATCCAGAAAGATCAGCTCGCTGAAGCAATCTGGCTCGACTAATGCTGCCAGAAGGCTAACCATACCGCTAACAGAATGACCGACCAAAATGCTTTTAGTTAGCTTTAACTCAGCACACAAATCGAGCAAATCCTCTGCGTAACTGTAGAGGCTGCTGTAGCGACGCGGACTGTAGGCAGAAAAATCTGATTTACCCGCGCCAACGTGATCGAAAAGTACGATGCGAAAATTGGGCGCAAATGTTTCTACCTGATGTCGCCACGCGGTCTGATCCGAGCCAAAGCCGTGGGCAAAGACGATCGTCTGAGAACCGCTACCCAAAACGTTGACGTTATTGCGCTGCATTATGCTAGTAGTCTTCATAAGCTAGCAATCCTTTTTTTTGTTTACTTACTCAACAACTGAACTTAAGAACAAATTAAGGCTATACCAACTACTACGATAAAGCTTTGGCTAATATCCAGACTACGAGAATATACGGTATTTGACACCATTCTAGAAATGAGGTATAGCCGAATAATTTCTTGATGCCATTCTCCAGCAAAAATTAAGATTTTCTACGCAATTAGTATCCCAGTATTTACCCCTCTTCCCTGTGACATGAGGTAAACTCCTGTTTGACGAAATATCTCAAAAAGCAACAAAAGCTTAAGAAAGCCACGAAACCCAACATTTAACAAAGCCTTCTGCTGGCGAGAGCGGTTTGCTGGGGAGTGCGTTATAAGAGAATTGGCTCGCTTAGCATAACGGCAGAAGCAATCCACCTGTTTTCTTCTCCCCCTCTCCCCCAGGGCTAATTCATATTCGCGGAAGAAATTATTTTTATGTTGGTGGCGTGTAGAAAAATCGTCAAACTTTCTTGCCCCCTGCCCCCCGGCTCCCCTGCCCCCCTGCCCATCAATTTTCTTTGACGACAATGAAGTAGCCCTGCCCTCTCCCCCTCTCCCCCTCTCCCCTTCTCATGTCCGAGTCTCCCATTACCGTTACCGTCAAACTCTTCGCTGCTTACCAAGAAGCTTATGGCGTTCCGGAACTGGTATTAGAGTTCCCATCTTCGACACCAGTAGCAACGGTGCTGGAGCGTTTGATTGCCGAACATCCCGAACTCGCCCAATGGCGCGATCTGACGCGCTTTGGCATCAATCTGGAGTTTGTCGAACCCAATATCCCCCTACAGGATGGCGATGAGGTGGTGCTGATTCCACCTGTGAGTGGAGGCTAGAAAAGTCAAAAGTTAAAAGTCAAAAGTCAAAAGTCAAAAGAAAAAAAGGTCTAAGCCATTGCAATCAGCGTATCGATCGTTCCACCAAAGCTCAAACCGTCAGAGTCTGCTGGAAAGATTGGTTTTGCGAACAAAAAACTAGCCCATAAAGAAGGGTGGTTGGAAAGGTCGGTAATCACTTCCCGGCCATCAAACTGATTGAAGCGACGCTGCCAAACCAGTGCAGCGAAGAGTTCTTGCGGAGAATAGGATTGGGCGATCGATTCGATTTTAGCTAAGTCAAACATCGCTATTCCTGCCTTGCCCGCATCGCACTACTATTGTTTCAATACCAACTCGAACCGATCGATATGGAATAATTGATTTGTTTTGCCTACATTATTTTACGAGTTTCTACAAGGAAAACTCCTAATTACTTGTAGAAATATTTCATATTTTATAGAAATATTTCATCAGTTGGAGAGAGGTTTGATGAAACGTCTCTCCAAATGGGATGAGAACAAATATAGCAGCAAACCCGACAAAAAAAGTCGGGTATGTTTGACGGGCTGTGGAGGTCGTGTTAGCATCAATCGAAAGTTGACAGACACCGAGGGAGAGCAGCCACCATGACCCAGACGATCGCAGCCCAAGCAACCACAATCGCCACCTTTAAATCGCTTAAGTGTAAGGAGTGCGGTGCAGAGTACGAGCCCAAAGCAACGCACGTCTGCGAGTTCTGTTTTGGCCCCTTGGAAGTGGCTTACGATTATGATGCTCTCCGCCGCACTGTCACCCGCGAAACTATTCAGGCAGGGCCAAACTCAATTTGGCGCTACCGCCCGTTTTTACCGGTCGCTACCAACAACCCGATCGATGTGGGAACAGGCATGACACCGTTGGTGAGGGCAAATCGCTTAGCTCGTCGTCTGGGATTGAAAAAGCTATATATTAAAAACGATGCCGTCAATATGCCGACTCTCAGCTTTAAGGATAGGGTCGTGTCTGTCGCCCTAACTAGAGCTAGAGAGTTGGGTTTTTCTACAGTATCTTGTGCCAGCACCGGAAATTTAGCGAACTCTACAGCTGCGATCGCCGCTCATGCCGGTCTTGACTGTTGTGTATTCATCCCCGCCGATTTGGAAGCAGGTAAAGTTCTCGGTACGTTAATTTATGGCCCGACCGTAATGGCGGTGCAAGGAAATTACGACCAAGTAAACCGCCTCTGCTGCGAAGTTGCCAATACACACGGTTGGGGATTTGTCAATATCAACCTGCGCCCATACTATTCGGAAGGTTCCAAAACCTTGGGTTACGAAGTAATAGAACAACTGGGTTGGGAATTGCCCGATCGCATAGTAGCGCCTCTGGCATCCGGTTCCCTGTTTACCAAAATCTACAAAGGCTTCCGGGAATTCATCGAAGTGGGATTGGTGGAGGAAAAGCACGTTCGCTTCAGTGGCGCTCAAGCAGAAGGTTGCTCCCCCATCGCCCAAGCATTCCGGGAAGAGCGGGATTTCATCAAACCAGTCAAACCGAGTACAATTGCCAAATCGATCGCGATCGGCAACCCGGCTGACGGCGTTTACGCATTGGAAATCGCCCGCAAAACAGGCGGCAACATCGAATCGGTAAACGATGCAGAAATAGTCGAAGGGATCAAGCTACTGGCAGAAACCGAAGGCATCTTCACCGAAACCGCTGGCGGTACAACAGTTGCCGTGCTGAAAAAACTGGTAGAAGCGGGTAAAATTGACCCTGAAGAAACAACGGTTGTCTATATCACCGGCAACGGACTGAAAACCCAAGAAGCCGTACAAGGTTATATCGGCGAACCGCTGACGATCGAACCGAAGCTGGAAAGTTTCGAGCGTGCTTTAGAACGAGCCCAAACACTCGATCGTCTCGAATGGCAGCAAGTCCTAGTTTAATCAGTAGCGGCTAGTGGAAAAGAAAACCCTCTTCAGCCCTCGGACAACTGACAACTGACAACTGACAATTGACAACTGACTATTAACTATGACCGTAAAAGTTTTAGTTCCCACCGCTTTGCAAAAATTCACCAACGACAAAGCCACCTTGGAATGTAGCGGTAATAGTATTGCCGAACTACTAGATTCCTTAGAAAATAGCTGTCCCGGCATTAAAGCGCGTCTTTGCGATGAAAAAGGCGAACCGCGTCGCTTTTTGAACTTCTACGTCAATAGCGAAGATATCCGTTTTTTGGATGGCACTCAAACACCCCTGCAAGATGGCGACGAAGTGAGCATAGTTCCCGCAGTTGCTGGCGGCTGAAAACACGATCGACCATTTGAGATTTGGGATTTGAGATTTTAGATTTGGAATTATTTTAAGTACCCTCTCTCCCTCCGGTAAAAGGTAAATCCAAAATCCGAAATCTAAAATCCTTGCATCTAAAATCCTTGCATCCAAAATCTAAAATCCTTGCATCTAAAATCCTTGCATCCAAAATCCAAAATCAAGTTATGGCAGAAGAAACCAATCATAACGAAGCAGGAGAAATCGCTCCCAGCACCGACTCACCAGCGACGACAGATATTCCCACTGCAAATGCGCCCGATCCCACAGCAGTAAATCCAGAAGCGAATCCTAACGCCGCTGAGGAGAAACCTGCCAAAGAAGCAAAGGCAGCTGCGAAAAAGCCTCCCAAAGCAGAAGCAGAAGCAGGTGGCGATACAGAAGAAAAGCCAGCCAAAAAACCTGCTGGCAAAAAAGAGAAAGCGCCCGGTGTTGAAGATAAGCCGTTTGCAGATTTTGTGAAACAAGATTATCTGCCAGCCATAACGGCAGCACTCGCCAAACAAGGCGTTAATGATTTACAGCTATCTTTTGAAAAGCAAAAGATTCCCATTATTGGCTTTGCCAAAGAACCGGAATGCTGGCAAATTATCGGCAGTTGGAACAAAGGTCTGCGTCAGTTCCGCGTTTATTTCTTTAATGAAGATATTCAAGGACAACGCGCTTTTTCCTTTGCGGAAAATGGCGGCAAACCGAGTACCCTCGAACCTTTCTTGATCGACGAACGTAAGATAACTCTAGATTTGTTGGTGTTTGGCGTCGTCCAAAGATTGAATGCACAAAAATGGTTGGTGCGAAATTAGGGGGGAGAAAAGTCAAAAGTCAAAAGTCAAAAGTCAAAAGTCAAAAGAAATAAGTTTAGAGTTCTAGGAAGTGGTAAATTACGACACCCGTGGTTGGGTGATTGTCAACGCTAACATAGCCGGATTTCAGCATTTGCTTTAAGACGGCTTCTACTTCCGCAAACCCGACACCTGTATCCATTACTGCTTGAGTTACGGAAATTTTGCCGCCTCTAGCAGATGCAGCTTTGACGAGTTTCACCATCAGCTGGTCGCGGGTGGGTGGAACTGTTACCGTAACGGCGGGTTGGTTTAACGGTATGCCTTTGGGAGAGTAACCCAATTTGGCTCTGACTTTGCTGTTGTGTTCTTCCACCATGCCGGGAATGAGAAGCAAATCGACTAGCTGTCCCATTCCCAACAAACCAAAAGTGAACAACCACAACAGTCCCGTGCCGATTTTGCGGTTGTATAGGCGGTGCAGCCCGTGCAGTTGCAGAAAGCAGGCAAACCACAATATATAGCTAGTGCCAATATCGTTCATGGATCGATCGCACTCACATTTTCCAGTTCTCATCCCGATCCTAGATCTTCCACCCTCAAAGGTGGAGTAAAAAATTTTCCTTTTTATCTTTAAGTTTCTTAACATTCCGTTGCAAGTTTTAACTAAATACTTAGCTTCTACTTACCCTAAGCTTGGTAGACTGGAACGCAGCCAGTAAAAGGAACTGGGAAGCAGAAGTGCAGAAGTCCAGAAGTGCAGAGGTAGTCCAGGTGCAAAGGTAGGTGCAAAAAGAATATCTCTCGACGCCCGACGCCCAACACCCTAACTCAAGAGTCTTTTGACTTTTGACTTTTGACTTTTGACTTTTCGACGCCCTAGCCCCTGAAAAGAGAGCAAAAGAACATTATGGTAGATTCCCTCAAAAAACCCAGCTTTGAAGAATTAAGGCCCGGAATTAAGGTTCCGGCGAAGGAAACCATCCTGACGCCTCGGTTTTACACCACCGACTTTGACGCAATGGCAAAGATGGATATCTCGCCAAACGAAGACGAGCTCAGAGCAATTCTGGAAGAGTTCCGCGCCGACTACAACCGCCATCACTTTGTCCGGGATGCGGAGTTTGAACAATCCTGGGATACTATTGATGGGGAAACGCGCCGGTTGTTCGTGGAATTCTTAGAACGTTCTTGCACGGCAGAATTTTCAGGTTTCCTGCTTTATAAAGAATTAGGACGGCGGTTGAAAGATAAAAACCCACTCCTAGCAGAATGCTTTAACTTGATGTCGCGAGATGAGGCGCGTCATTCTGGCTTCTTGAATAAAGCATTATCAGATTTCCATCTTTCCCTAGACTTGGGATTTTTGACCAAGAGTAAAAATTACACTTACTTCAAACCCAAGTTTATTTTCTACGCGACTTACCTGTCGGAAAAAATTGGTTACTGGCGCTACATCACAATTTATCGCCATTTGGAAGCTCATCCCGAAGATCGGATTTATCCAATTTTCCGCTTCTTTGAAAATTGGTGTCAGGATGAAAACCGTCACGGTGACTTCTTCGATGCGATGATGAGAGCGCAACCCGACACATTGAATGATTGGAAGGCGAAGCTGTGGAGTCGTTTCTTCCTGCTGTCGGTATTTGCGACGATGTATCTCAACGATATCCAGCGATCTGGTTTCTATGCTTCGATCGGTCTGAATGCACGGGATTACGATATCCATGTGATCGAGAAGACAAACGAAACGGCGGGACGGGTGTTCCCGGTAATTCTGGATGTGAATAACCCAGAATTTTACCAGCGTCTGGATACCTGCATAGAGAATAACGCGAAGTTGAGTGCGATCGGCAATTCCAAGACACCGAAATTCCTGCAATTCTTCCAGAAGCTGCCTTACTACGTGTCGAATGGCTGGCAGTTCCTGCGGCTATATTTGATGAAGCCGATCGATGTAACTAATCTGGAAGGAACTGTGCGTTAGTTTTCATTTGTTGCTCCTTGATTACTTCGGTTCTGCGAAGAGCAGAACCTTTTTTTTAACGCAAAGGAACGCAGAGGTTTACGCAGAGTTACGCAGAGGAGTAGCAGGAAGACAGAAAAATAAGATAAGCTAATGGCATTGCATCGACGCATAGATGGAAGTGGCCAAAAAAAACCGATCGTACAATAACTTCCTCTGCGTTCTTTGCGAAAACCTCTGCGTTCCTTTGCGTTAAAAATATAAAATCTGTACTGAATATGAAATTAAATTACTGGGTTTTATTAATAAGCAGTTGCTTGACGCTGGGAATAACACCTGCTTGGAGTCAAACGGAACCAGAAACAACTCCTACCCAACCAGAAACAACTCCTACCCAAACAGAAACAAAGCCTACTCCCAATGCTAGAGATTTAGATTTAAGTCCGGAAATCATACAAAACAGTCCGGTTTTGCGGCGATGGATGCGTAAGATACCGAATGTTTTGGAGGATATCAAAAATGACCCCAGTTTTCGGACGCGGTTGCGGTTGGGTTATACTGATTTTGCCGCCACAGATGACGGAGATGGTGCAACTTTTGGCGTAGAGGATATTTTTATCGGTAGGAGTGGGTTCACGGTAAGCGGGGATTTTCAGACGACTTTTAATGGCGATCGACAAAATTTCGGTGGAGATTTGCGTTACTATATTCTACCATTAGGCGGTTATATTAATGTAGCACCTGTGTTGGGTTATCGCCATTTAGAAACTGATAGTTATACTACAGATGGATTGCAAGTTGGCGCTAAATTACTGTTAGTTTTATCTAGAGGCGGTGCGGCAGATATTTCTTTAACTCAGAGTTGGGTATCGCCCGGTACGAATGAAGAAGTTGGTTTGACAACGCTTTCGGCGGGTTATGCAGTTACTCGCAATGTTCGAGTATCGACAGATCTTCAGCGACAAAATGCGAAGCAAGATAAGGATACTCGCGTGGGAATTGTGTTGGAATGGATGCCTTAGAAGAATCATAACTTCATTATTCCCAGGCCCGCCTGGGGTTTAAACCCCAGGCTGATAGCAAAAGTCCGTTAAAACGGACTGAAGAAAAATAGAAATTTAGTCGGTTTAAACCGACTTTCGCTATGAGCCTCGTGTCTGGAGGCTCTGCCTCTGTCTGCCATCTTGAGGCAGGTGCAATACGTGCTATGATCCGATCGCCTTGCCAATCGATTCACGAGAAATGTGCGGTTTGGCAATAGCTGGCAAAAAACTTAGCCGTTTAATTCAAATTTCGATTTTTGGATAATTAGTAATGTACAACCGCACCAAATTTATAACTTTATTTTCAGCAGTTGGACTTGTCGGAATTACGGGATCGATCGCTTTATCGCAAGCGAGACTATCCAACCAATCGAAACTATTAGTTAACGGTATTGGTTCCATCCGAGTTGGGATGACTGTTTCTCAAGCTTCGCAAGCTGCGGGAACTCGTTTAGTTTCCTTAAACGGCGCTGCAATTAATAACCGAGGCTGTTTCTATGTGAAACCGGTTTCTGGGCCAAATGGCGTCGAACTTATGCTTACAGATGGTCGTATTGCCAGAGTCGATATTGTTAGAAATAGTAGCGTTACTACTGCAAGCGGCGCAAAAATTGGGGATACGGAAGCGCGAATTAAGTCACTTTATCGAGGGCAAATTCAAGTTTCTCCTCATAAATATACTCCCGGTTGGCACTACTTGACTTTTATACCCAAAAACGCTTCCGAACGAAATTATCGCCTTGTGTTCGAGACGGATGGTAATCGCGTGGTTCAGTTCAGGTCTGGTAGAGTTCCGGAAGTGGAATCTGTGGAAAGGTGCGGATAAACGATACTATAAGTCCCTAAAGTTTAGTTTTGTCAAGCATAGCAGGCTACAAAAATCAGTCAGTCGATCGAGAAACCTGCAAAAGTTTGTGCAAAGTTGGATAATCTATTTTACTATTATGACGTTTATCTACGGGAATTTTTTTGAAAACTTTAATTGATTGAATATGATAATTTGCTAGAGATTTATGCAAAGATGTCAAGTTAACTTTAGATTTGCGATTGTTTAATTCAACTACTAAAATTCGCTGTCCTCGATGAGAAACAACCGCAGCGCGACGAATGCCGGGATAATGTTGAACTACCGCTTCGACGGCAAATGGATAAAGCATACCGTATTCGTCTTCGATGCAAGCTTGACAGCGACCTAATAACCACAAGCGACCTTGCAAATCGAGATAACCAGCGTCGCCAGTTCGATGCCAGGGTGTACCGTCTACGCTGAATTTTGTTTCTGCATTGCCATATCCGTGCAAATAGCTGGGTAAAACATGATTGCCGCTGACAACAATTTCTCCAGTTGATTCCGGAGGTAGGCAAGCTGTTGCAAATTCGGCACGAGAATAAGAATGAATAGCTTTTCCCCATTGTTGGCGCATAATTCTCAGTTGAATGGCAGATACAGGTTTTCCTACTAGCAAACCGTGTCCGTTGAGTGTCGCAACAATGTCTTCGTGTTTGATGTCGCGATCGGAAATGTGAGCAATCGGTTCGGCTTCGGTGGAACCGTAGACGATGATGAATTCGGCTGGGGGAGAAATGTGCTGCCATTGTGCGATCGATCCTGGCATGACAGCAGCACCACCGCTATAAATTTTCTCAATACTGGGGAGGGTAATCCGATGTTTGAGACAATATTCAGCTAGGCGTTCTAAAAATGCGGGAGATGCTAATATTCGATTCGGTTTGTGAGTTTGAATTTGTGTAATTATGGGAGATGGTGCGATCGCACTCGGAAATCGCAAATCGCCGCTGGGAATTAATGTTGTCATCCCCGAAGCTAAATTTGCCAGCACAAAAATAGGTAAAGCAGTCAGTTCGATTGTTTCTGGAGTTGGTTGCAAAGTTTGTGCCAAAGCGCGATACTGTGCGATCAGAAAACCATGTGTGCGTAAAGCGGCTTTCGGTTGTCCGGTGCTACCGCTGGTAAATGTTAGCAAAGCAGGTGTATCCGCATTGCAACGCACAATCTCCGGATCTAACGGTAAATGCCGTCCGCTGTGCCAAGAAATTGCGCCGGGAACAGGAAAGCCGATCGCAAATTTAATCGGAATGCGACGCAAAGCGGGTGATACCAAGCGCAACAGGTGAGCTTTGGGACTACCGATAAATGCTTGAGGCGGGTGTAAATTACAACATTTTTCTATGTGTTTTCTACCAGCGCTGGGGTCTAGGAACATTGCCACCAGTCCCAGGCGGAACAAGGCAAGCAGTATCGCGTAAAGTTCTGCGGACATGGGAGAAAAGACCAGCACGGCATCTCCTGGCTGCAAATTGCTGCGGCGCAACAGGGTGCAAGCGCGACTGGCTGCAAGTTCCAGTTCGGCAAAACTCGTGATGCGGCTGCTACCTTTATATGTATCAATTATTGCTGGTACTAAAGGACTGCTGACAGCGCGATCGTGCAAAATAGCTGCAATGTTCGTTGTCGGTAAGCGGTAATTGTTGGTGGATAGTTGGCGATCGTTCATTGGGCTCTTTCGGCTTTACGGTCAAAAATGTTATTTATGTTACTGATAAGGCAGATGATGGGTTACGGCACGGTTCGTTAATTATTGGTTGAAAGCCCTGAATTTATTGCCCGTGCCTAACCCATCCTACGATTAAATAAGACTAAATTAACTGTTTGGCAAAGAGGGTATAGCCACGAATAGTTTGAGCGTAACGGCGGCTCAAATTGCGGGAAGGATTGGCATCGTGCATCAAAGCGTGAATAGCTCGACTATAACCTAATTGATGTGCGATCGCCTGACATTTGGCAACTAATAAATTACCCAATCCAGCATAGATGCGTTTGGGTAAAATGGCAACGGTTTTGATAATAATTGTGTTAATATTTTCTCCCCGTTGTGCTTGCAACCAGTCGGGTATGGCAAACAAAAACCCAACCGCATTGCCATCGTGTTCTGCTATCAGTATCAACTCAGATTTTAAATAAGGTAATAGGGGACGGTACTGGGCGGTAAATTCGTCTTCCTTAAGGGGTGTGTAAAGAAAGTTACCTTGAAAGCTGGCGATCGCTACCGTATAAATGCGGTGTAGTTCCTCTTCGATACGCTGCAAATTCAGCGATCGAATTTGCACGCCGGCATCCTCCAAACGCGCAGCTACTTTCTTTAAACGCGGCTCTACATAACTTAAATTAGTATTCAAAGCCGATGTATAGTGAGCCAGCGTTGTAAAACCTCGGTCTAAAAAATGACAATGCCAATCATCGGGATGATCGGGTTCTAAAAAGAAAGTCGGTTGTTCGCCTCGTTCTGTTAATAGTCGATAGCTTTGCCACGTATTGCCATCAATCGGAGCAACTGCCATTGTGCAACCAAACGCGGCTAATTGTTCGCAGGCGTGTTGCAGAATTCGATCTGCTGCTGCTGCATCTTCAACTGTATAATGACCGATTAAGCCTAAGTGATGGTTAGGGTAAGGTGGAGTATTTTGCCACCAGAGAGAACAACGTCCTACTATATTGTTATCATTTCTAATTAAAACTAAATTGGCATCAGCGGTTTCTGGTAATTTGCTCTTATTAATTAAGAACTTTTCATTGCTCATTTGTTTTTTTCTCAATCAAAAATTTGGCTACTAACTTAAGCTGGGAGGAACCTCACCCCCCCAGCCCCCCTCTCCGCCTGCGGAGAGGGGGGAGAAATGCACTCAACTCCGCAGGCGGGGTGACAACTATGGCTGAAAGCTTGACAGTTGTTTTTCAACTCACTCACATCTGAAAAAATGCTGACGGGGTGACAACTATGGCTGAAAGCTTGACAGTTGTTTTTCAACTCACTCACATCTCTTCAAAATTAGCCCCTAAATCTTGCGATCAACAACGAATACATGAGGCTTGTAGCTACTCTTACTTGATAATAGTATCAATAAAGCCCTGACGGGGTGACAACTATGGCTGAAAGCTTGACAGTTGTTTTTCAACTCACTCACATCTCTTCAAAATTAGCCCCTAAATCTTGCGGTCAACAACGAATACATGAGGCTTGTAGCTACACTTACTTAATAATAGTATCAATAAAGCCCTGACGGGGTGACAACTATGGCTGAAAGCTTGACAGTTGCTTTTCAACTCACTCACATCTCTTCAAAATTAGCCCATAAATCTTGCGGTCAACAACGAATACATGAGGCTTGTAACTACACTTACTTAATAATAGTGTCAATAAAGCCCAAAAATGGGTGCATTTTTTGGCAAAGGTGACGTGGTACAAAAGATACTGTACAAAGGTTTCAGCGATACTTGTCACCCCGTCAGTTCTTTTCCCCTAGAGCCCCTCTTGCCTTTGCTCCCCTCCCCGTAGACGGGGAGGGGTTGGGGGTGGGGTTTGACGCTGCTACAGTATAGTAAACACCGAAGATCCTCACCGATTAGCACTAAATAATTTCTTCTACGATCAAATTTCTATAGAAGAAAACCTTATCTTTTTGATATAATTCGTCAGCCAAACTGGACAACGATCGCAAGCAGTCAGCCATCGATTCGGGGCGACGACGTTCTACTAACCGATTCCAATATACCAATCTTCCCTTGCGCCGTCCAACTCGCATTATTTGTCTCAGCAAATGGTGGTAGTTATCCAAGGACATAAACTCAAAAATATTACTCAAATTAAAGCGATCGATAACATCTTTATCCCCATTACCTAAAAAATCTTCAATAGCAGTACATCGCCACTCCAAACGGTCAAGGTTAGTACGAATTGAATCGAAATTTTCCGGACGCAAAGCGTAGGGAAGTACGTGGAAATGCTGCCCGAATATCATCCAGTGTAAATAGGGATTTTCCGCCGGATTGAGGGTTATTAAAGCATGGCGGGTGCGTGCTAAGAGATGCTCTGCTAAACTAATGTTAGCATACTTCAAAAAACTAGGGTCTGTTCCCAATCGTCCCAGCACAAACTGGGAGAAGAAAACTCGAAATAAAAGCTGCCATCGCCAATTATTCCAACGATTTTCGTAAAAGATATGTCGTTGTTCGGGGGTATCTAGTTTAAGCAAGTTGACGATATCATCTCGATTGTGAATCAGGGGTAGAATGTAGCGACGAAACATCGCCAAATAGCGCTCAAATTTTCCAGATGCGCCGATACCAGAAGCGATCGCACTCAGACGATCGTCCCAAAACTCGCCCACGTTTGGCGATAGATGCGATCGACAGCGACGGTAGAGTTCGATTCTGAGTTGAGAAATCTGCGGGTGATGAGTTGTAGAAAAAGGAATATAATCTTCTGCTTCCTCTAATTCATTCCTTGACCCCATCAACACCAACAATTCTGGATGAGTTAATTCGCGATAAGCTGCTACGCGCAATTCCAAACAGGCAATTTGTGCTGGACTCAAATCGACAGCAATTACTCTTTTTGGACGGCGACTCAGCATCGCCAGTGTGTTGTCTCCACCAGATGCGATCGACAAACAAACAGAATCTGCTTGGATATCGAGTGCGGATAGCAGAATATCCGCATCTTCCCAACATTGGGCGTAACGGATTTCAGAAAAATTTGCAGCAAGCGCAATTTCACTAGGCATTGGTAATTAGTATAACAGTCAAATTGTATCATAGTTACAGAAATCTCTTGGGCAGTTATGGAACTTTACCTGGGCATCGATTTTGGTACATCTGGCGCACGCGCAATCGCAATCAATCGAGAAGGAATTATCCAATCTGAAACGCAATATGCTTTTGATGAATCGCAGGCGGGGACGCCTGCGCCACAAGATAACTTAGCGCCATCAGATAATTTAGCAAAGATTTGGCAGCAAGCTTTATTCTTTCTCATTCAAGAGATTCCGTCACAAGTGCGATCGCAAATCAAAGCTATTTCCATCAACGGCACTTCTTCCACTGTGTTGCTATGCGATGCTGCTGGAAATCCAATCGATGAACCGATTTTGTATAACGATGCGCGGGGTGTGGAAGTGATGGATAAACTCAAAGAAATTGCACCGCAAAACCATACAGTAATCAGCGCAACTTCCTCACTGGCAAAACTGTTGTGGTGGACTCAGCAACCTGCGTTTGCAAATGCGAAATATTTTCTGCATCAAGCAGATTGGTTGGCATTCCTCCTACATAGAAGATTGGGAATAACAGACTATCACAATGCTTTGAAACTCGGTTACGATGTCGAGCAACTTTGTTATCCCAAATGGCTAGAAAATCAGGGAATATCGATTCAATTACCGTCAGTTATCGCGCCGGGAACTCCTATTTGTGAAGTAACAACTGAAATAGCTAATAATTTGGGTTTAAAACGAGATTGCGTAGTTTGTGCGGGGACAACTGATAGTATCGCGGCATTTCTCGCCAGCGGTGCGACATCTCCCGGTGAAGCTAGTACATCTTTAGGTTCTACTTTAGTAATCAAGCTGTTGAGTAGCACTCGCGTAGATGATGCAAAATATGGAATTTACAGTCACAGATTGGGAAATTTATGGTTAGTTGGCGGTGCTTCTAACACTGGAGGCGCGGTGTTGCGGCAATTTTTTAGCGATACTGAATTAGAAAATCTCAGTCGCGAGATAGATGCAGAAAAAGAGAGTTTACTTGATTATTATCCTTTATTGAAAGCAGGCGATCGCTTCCCCATTAACGACCCCAACTTGCCGCCAAGACTCGAACCGCGTCCCGAAAATCCAGTCGAATTTCTGCACGGTTTATTAGAAAGTATCGCCCGCATTGAAGCACGCGGCTATCAGTTATTGCAACAATTTGGTGCAACTCCTTTAACTCGCGTTTACACTGCTGGTGGCGGTGCAAAAAATCCGACTTGGACAAAAATTCGCCACCGTTACTTACAAGTACCTATCTTACCGCCAGTAAACACAGCCGCAGCTTACGGTACAGCACTATTGGCGATGCGGGGTGTTTCAAATTGATGATGAAAACCTCTCTCTTATCTGCGTTCATCTGCGTTTATCTGTCTTAATCTGCGGTAAAAATTTAACCCTCAATTCCAACAGACAATTTTTCGCATCACTCATGTACTCCGGACAAGACCTGAAAAACCGGGTTTCTTTACGAAAAATCTAGGCTTTCAGGTTTAGCTATTGGCAAGAAACCCGGTTTTTAGCTTAGGTGCAAGATCTGAGTCTATGTTACAAGTAGGTGCGATAGTGGGTTACAGCACGGGAACTTAATTATCGATCGAAAGTGTTGAACCGATGGCCCGTGCCTAACCCACCCTACGATTAAATAAGTTCTTATTATTACCACAACAACAGGAGAGCCAAGTTTTTCTCCCTAAAAGCGAACAGAAACGATATTAATCGTCGTTCCATTTTTCGCAACCCACCAAATCGCAAATGCGATCCCTTAGCAAAAAGCCTCTATCCTCTAACTCGAACTCAACGCATTGCCATTCACCCGGTCTAATGTACTGACAAAGCGCATAGATAGGTTGCTGACGGCTAACAAGTCCTTTGTGTACGAGTTCGCGAGCTTCGTCTTTAATAACGTCTATCGAGTAATGAACGCTAGAAGTAATCATTGCTTTACTCCACCCAGTTTTTTGCTAAATAGAAATTTCGATTATGTTTCTATGATCGTCTTTTCTGGAGAAGTTAACTCAGCCCATCTCAAAAAAGATAAAAAAAGTAAAATATTGAAATCTACCGCAAACATCAGTCAGACTCTGGCTGCAATTCGACGCTGTAAACGGTTTTCCCTTCTACGTCGATAAAAGCAACGGTCATTCTTTGCGTACCGCTGTCTATTTTCACAGTGCCGAAAAATAGCAATCCCTCTAAAGGAGGAAGATTTTGTTTCATCCCGACTGGGGCGCTTTCGTATTTCACTTGGGGGCCAAAGGTGTTGTCAATCGCTTGCGGCCCATAAGTGCCGCCGTGCAGTGGCCCCGCAGCAAACTCCCAGAACGGTTTGAAGTCAGCAAATTGAGCTTTTGATGGGTCGTAATAGCTGGCTACACAATAATGCAAATCTGATGTGAGCCAAACTATATTTTTGATATGATTTTGTTTGATAAAACGCAACAAGTCGGCAATTTCTAATTCGCGTCCCAATGCGGGGCCATCACCATTGGCGAAGTTTTCAAAAGCGGTTTTACCGTCGCGAACGATAATGCCAATTGGCATATCGCTAGCTATTACTTTCCAGGTGGCTTTGGAGGCGAGTAATTGATTTTTTAGCCAACGTACTTGTGTACTACCCAAAAATGCTGCTTCTGCACTGGCTACCTGTTGGCGATTGGCTGTATTTGGCCCCCGATAACTGCGTTCGTCGAGCATAAAAATGTCCAAGTGCGAGCCATAATTAAAAGAGCGGTAAATTCGTTCTGGATCGTTGGGATCGAAGCGAATTGGCATATATTCAAAAAATGCTCTTTTCGCCCTTGCAGATAAGAGATTGCAGCTTTTCACCAGTTGATAGCGATCGTCCTCATTAAGCATCTGCCCAGGATACCAGTTGTTGCGGGTTTCGTGGTCATCCCACTGCACCAACAACGGCACTTGTGCGTTGAAGCGGCGCACGTTTTCGTCTAATAAGTTATAGACGTAATTGCCGCGAAACTCGGCTAAAGTTTCCGCAACTTTTGACTTTTCTGCTGTGGTGATATTTTTCCAGATTTTGCCGTTATCTAGTTTTACTTCTGATAGGATAGGGTTATCGCTGTAGACGTTATCGCCGCAGTGAATAAAAAAGTCTGGATTCAGCTTTCTGATAGTTTCATATATTTTGATACCGCCCCAATCTGGATTTATACCCCAACCTTGACCGACGCTGCAACCAGACCAAGCGAAAAAGATATCGCGATTACCTGTTGTTGGGGTGCGAAAAGTACCGGGAACGGCGGCGCTGTAGGTGTTTGGATAAGCTAAATCTTCAAATAAAACGCGATAGAATATTTGTTGATTTGTGGGTAAATCGGCAAGGTAAAGTTGCGCTGTGTAATCGGTGTTTTCCAAAGCAGCCGATCCGACAATTCTTTGCGCGTTGCGGAAAGATTCGTTGGTGGAATATTCGACTATCATGCGTGCGGGTCGATCGCATTTACTCCAAATCACGGCGCTGTTACCGCTGATATCGCCGCTAGCGACACCGTAGGGGATTTGGGGACGCATCTTTTCCGATGTGACGATACCGGACGCTTGTGCTAATCCGGATTTGGAAAGTGTGTTGGCGGCGACGATTCCGCCAGCTGTAAGTGCTGTATTTAGCAGGAATTGGCGGCGAGTTAACTGCTGTGAAGGTTTGCTTTGCACGATCGCGTTTTCCCCAGAACGCTGTTTTGTTTTGACTTTTGACTTTTGACTTTTGACTTTTGACTTTTGACTTTTGACTTTTGACTTTTGACTTTTGACTTTTGCTATACTTTTTGCAGTTTGGCTATTCTCGGATCGACTATTTTTCGCCCAACGCCAGGAAAATGAACGGCGACAGTCATTTTTTCTCCGGAACCTAAAATATGGGTGATTTGACCGATACCGAAGGATTTGTGAAGGATGCGATCGCCTACTTTCCAATCTTGCACCTGAGTTGCAGAAGTGCGATCGCTTTCTTCCGCAATCTTCTGTCGCTGGAATCTTCTCCCTGCAACCGTACCGCCGCTGCGAATCGTCGCTCCGACTTTACCACTTAATAACTCAACGGGCAATTCTTCCAAAAATTGCGATTCGATCGCGGGTGCGCGATCGCCCCACAAGCGCCGTTCTTGTGCGTGACTCAGATACAATCTCTCTTGGGCGCGAGTGATGCCAACATAACACAAACGGCGCTCTTCTTCCAGTGCTGCCGGATCGTCCAAACTGCGGGTGTGCGGCAACAATCCCTGTTCCAATCCTACCAGAAATACGACGGGAAATTCTAACCCTTTCGCCGAGTGCAGCGTCATCAAAGAAACTGCTTTTTGTCCTTCTTTCAGATTATCTAAATCTGATGCTAAAGTAGCATTTGCTAAGAAGCTTTCCAAATTGGCATCCTGATTTTCTTCTTCAAATTGCAGCACAGCGTTAAACAATTCAAACACGTTTTGCAATCTGTCCTGCGCTTCATCAGTGCCTTGCTTTTTCAAATCGTCAATATAACCGGAATCTTCCATAATTCCCTGCACGATTTGGGATGCCGTCTGTACTTCCATTTGCTGCTGCCATTTCTGGATTAGCTGCACAAAACTGTTAATTTGTTTGGCTGCACGTCCAGCTAATGTACTTACCGATGTTTCGTCGCTGATAATTTCCCACAAAGGCACACCTAATTGCTGTGCGGCATTGAGTAGCGCGTCTATTGTGGTTTTGCCAATACCGCGTCGGGGTGTGTTAATTACGCGCACCAAACTAACTGTATCGGCTGGGTTGACAATTAATCGTAAATATGCAATTGCGTCTTTGATTTCTTTGCGATCGTAAAACCGCAAACCGCCAACCATCGTATAGGGAATCCCCCAGCGCAGCAAGGCATCTTCAAACGGTCGAGATTGGGCATTTGTGCGATAAAGAACCGCAAAACTACCCAAGTTTAATTCATCGTGCTGGCGTTCCAGTTGGCGAATTTGCTGCACGGTAAACTCAGCTTCGTCGAGTTCGTCCTCAGCGCGATGAAGGTAAATCGGTTCTCCATGTCCGCGTGTAGGACGCAAAATTTTATCGATGCGTTGGGTGTTATTTTCAATTAGCTGATTCGCCGCTTGCAGGATGTTTTCCCTAGAGCGATAATTTTCTTCCAGCTTCACCATTGTGCGGGTTTCTTCATCTGCCAAACCGTCGCCAAAGTCTTCTTGAAATTCCAACAAAATCCGGAAGTCTGCCATGCGGAACGAGTAAATCGCTTGGTCAACATCGCCAACGACGAACACAGAACGATTTTGCCAATTATTGAACTTTTTGGGGTTTTCGCCGTTAGTTACCAAGAGACGAATCAAGTCGTATTGGGTGCGATTGGTATCCTGATATTCATCGACTAGAATATGTTGAAATCTGCGATGCCAGTAACCCAAGACTGTCTCGTTTTGTTCAAACAGATGGACGGGAACTGAGATGAGGTCATCAAAATCGAGGCCGTTATTTTCGGCGAGTTTATCTTGGTAGATGCTGTAAACTTGGGCTATTATTCTACCGCGAAAGTTCGGCTGCTCTCGCTCGTATTCTTGGGGCGATAAGCCTTGGTTTTTGGCGTTGCTGATGGCGTAGCGAACCGAGTTCGGATCGAATTTCTTATCGTCTAGGTTTAGCTGTTTGACGACAATTTCTTTAATCAAACTTTTGACATCCGATTCGTCAAAGATAGAAAAGTTGCGATTCCACTTGCGTCCTTTTTCGTCTTGGTATTTTTCGATATCGTATCTGAGAATGCGAGCGCAAAGGCTGTGGAAAGTGCCAACCCACAAGGGTTTGATGTAAGTTTTGTAAACTTGCGATCGCAATCGCGTCTGTTCTTCTCCCGAAAGCGACTCAAACGACTTTCCAGTCTCTCTTTCAGCTATCTGTGCGGCGAATAACTTTTCAATCCGTTCTTTCATCTCCCGCGCCGCCTTATTGGTAAAAGTGACAGCCAAGATATTTTCCGGATCGACTTTGTGTTTTAGGATGAGATTGGCAACTCGATATGTCAGCGCTCGCGTTTTGCCGGAACCAGCCCCAGCCACAACAAGCAATGGGCCGCAAAAATGTTCGACGGTGCGACGTTGGGAGGGGTTGAGATGGCTGAGAAAGTCGGTGGTTGTTGTGGTCATAGGTAGAAAGTCAAAAGTCACTCATTCAAAAGTCAAAAGTCAATCTGTACTAAAAAATGATGGGATTAATTACTCTACATTTAAGATTAGGTTTATTGCGTATCAACAAAATTATGCCTCAAATGTTGCAGTTGCGTTCTCAGTTTAATATGTGGAGCTATTTTATAGCTTTATCTTTAGCTTTGGGTATGGTTATCGACCCAGTTTTGGCGCAAGAGCAACCAAAACCGAGAATTCTCACCGTAACGGGTCGGGGAATGGTAACAATCCCTACAACAGTAACTCAGGTAAGCCTGGGTGTTGAGGTGCAGGGGAAAACCGCAGGTGAAGTACAACAGGAGTTGGCGAGACGATCGTCTGCCATTGTAGCGCTATTGCGATCGCGCAATGTCGAAAATCTACAAACCACCAGCATAACCCTCAATCCCACCTATAGCTCCGATCGCGACGGTGTGCAACGCTTCACCGGATACATAGGCAGCAATATTGTCAGCTTTCGCATCAACACGGAATTATCGGGTAAACTACTCGATGAAGCAGTGCAAGCAGGAGCGACTCGCATTAACGAGATTAATTTTGTCGCCGCCGATGATGCCATTGCAGCTGCTCGACAGCAAGCTATCCGCAACGCTATTCAGGATGGTCAAAAGCAAGCAGAAGCAGCTTTGGGTGCTTTGAATTTCACGCGCCGGGATGTTATCAATATTCAGATCGACTCAGACAGATTTTTCTCGCCACCAGTCAATGCCGATTTTGCAGCACGTTCAGCTAATATTGCCGTCACCCCAGTCATAGGAGGAGAGCGACAGGTACAAGCTTTTGTAACTCTGCAAATTACTTATTAACTGGCTAAGTTGGCGGTGCAAGAAGCTGGCAAACTTTCATCAATAATACCCACCGGTAAGCAAACAGTGAAAGTAGAACCGTGTCCGACCTTACTTTCTACAAAAACTTCACCACCCATCATTTGACAGAAGTGGCGACAAATTGCCAACCCCAGTCCAGTACCGCCATACTTTTTCGTAGTCGAGGCGTCTGCTTGGGTGAAGGCTTGAAATAAGCGTTGCTGTTGTTCGTAAGATATGCCAATACCTGTGTCTTGCACCTGAAAGCAAATCCACTCAGAAGATTTGGGATCTTTATAATTATGCGATTTGCGGGTAACTGTCAGCTTTACTTTACCGTGTACCGTAAATTTGGCAGCGTTGCTTAGCAGATTGAACAATATCTGCTGCACTTTTGTTTGGTCGGCGTACATGATGCCCAGGTTTTCGTCGCAATTAATCTCCAAAACGTTGACATTTTTTTGCACCAACGGCTTAACTGTAGTGACAACGTTATTAATCATATTCTCGATCGCAAATGTCTCCGGGTAGAGAGTCATTTTTCCCGCTTCAATCTTCGACAAGTCGAGGATGTCGTTAATCAATGCCAGCAAATGTTTGCCGGCGGAGTTGATTGATTGGAGATCGCTGACAAATTCTGCATCGCCTAAATTGAGTTCCTGGGCGTCTTCTTTGAGCAGTTGGCTTAAGCCTACGATCGCATTTAACGGTGTCCGCAACTCGTGACTCATATTGGCAATAAACTGGCTTTTAGCTTTGTTAGAAGTTTCCGCTAATTCTTTAGCTAGTTCCAGTTCTTTGGTGCGATCGGCTACCCGTTCGATCAAATGATTGAAAGAAATTGCTAATGAGCCGATTTCATCTTTTGTTGTCACGGGAACTCGCAGATCGAAATTAGACTCTCTCGCCACTTGCTCGGCTACTTCTGTTACACTGACGACCGGTTTGGCGATCGCACGACTGCTACGGTATGCCACAATTGAGGCGATCGCTACCGATAGCAGCATACTCAGGATAATAATCTGTTTTTGCAGTTGTTGTGCATCCTCTATTGCGATTTCCCCTTGTCGTTCGCGATCGCGAGCGCTTTGCAGGATGTTTGTCAATTCCCCGCCCAGGCGTTCCCAGCCGATCGCTTCTGACCCTACCACCGTCTTTTCTAGCTGCTTGTGTAGCGATTTAACCGCCTCTGGCGATAATGGCAAGCGATCGAGCTGCTGCAAAATTGGCTCGGTAGTTTGTGTGTAGGATTCTAACTTTGTTCCGTAAGCCTGCAATAAAGCCTTCATCTTCGCGGGATCTGCTGCTGACCGAGCCGGATTGCTTTCTAGATAGCGTGCAATTTTATCCCGCAGTTTCTTGCTTTGGGCCATAGCCTCGCGAAAGCGGGTTTTTTCGGTTTGCAATCGTCCTAAATCCGACTCCAATACACTAGCTAATCGCGAAGTCTGCAATTGTGCCTTTACTGTCGCCTCCTTGAATTCACTCAAAAGTTGCGATTGCGCCTGAGCATCAGCTAGCTGCTTTACTTCTTTTCCTTGGTAATAGTCTGCCATTACCAGTCCGCTAAATGAGCCAAAAAAGGCAATTGCGATCGCTAAAAAATACCCCTGACCGATTTTTTGCTGGAAGCGCCAGTCACTCGCTTTTCGTTTCCAACGGGAGATAAATTCCGGTTTTAACAACTTGCTAGAGACCCGCTCGGTTAAAACTTTTTCGCTTTCTGTATTTTTGTCAGAAGCGGTTAAATTTTCAAGTTGCGCGACCATAAATTCCTTGTCCTCCCGCGAAAAGAGATATCTCACTCTTGTAAATCGAACTACCTCAACTGCCAATTTAAACTCAGCATTAGTATTTTAATATCACAATACCTAGATAAGTATCCAATTGCTTTAGAATTATTCCCAATCCTCCTCCGGAGTGATTTTTGCCTAACAGCACCAGTCCACTCAAACTGAGATCCCCTCAAAAGTCTATGCTCAGGGTCGGAGTTCTGGAAAAACGTAATTTTATATATTGCCTCTTTATCAATAAGGCTAAAGGAATCGGCTAGAACTTCTCAGCTATGTAGGCTTCTAGCTAAGGGCAGATGTATGAAAGCCAGTTCCCGATATGGTGCAATATACTGAGGTAATTAGTATTAAAGCTAACAAAAGGAGGAGTATGGGTTTAGATTTAGGGACAATGCCTACGGCACGCTTCGCGAACGCCCTGCCGTGGTCTAAATATAAACACAGATTATATTTCTTTTGTCAACCTCTTTTACTGTACTGGCGCTTTAGGGGCTAGGGGAAGAAGGTCGTCGAATCAAGGGTTTCAGGAATTAAGAATGTCCTAACCGCCAAGGGGTTTGCTATATATATAGGTTATCTGTGGGGGAGGGCGAAGCATTCGGATAGTTAGATCTCGGTTGAATTTCATCAGCTGTCGCCCGAATGCTTCGCCCCTACAGAATTTCGCTGCAATATATCATCTCACATTTACCAACAACATCAATAAGACGGACTGTAGAGACGTTTCATGAAACGTTTCTACTCAATGGCGAGTATTTTTAACTCTCCGATGAGTAGAAATGACTCAACGACGAGTATTTTTGACTCGCCGACGAGGAAAAATAACTCAACGACGAGTATTTTTGACTCGACCACGAGTAGAAATAACTCAACGACGAGTATTTTTGACTCGACGACGAGTAGAAATGACTCGACAACAAGTATTTTTGACTCGACGATGAGTAGAAATGACTCGACGACGAGTATATTTAACTCGACGACGAGATGCGATCGCTCATCGGAGAGTAGTTACAATTCTGGCAGTCACAGCGATCGCGTGCGGCTCACTTCCGTCTGGGTGTTGTAAATTGGTAACTGTCATTGCTTTGTGGGAGTGCGATCGCATCTCGTGTCGATCGAATATTGATTATACTCGACTAACCTCTTCCCTCTTCCCTCTTCCCTAATCCCTAACCCCTAACCCCTAACCCCTGTAGAGAATGATCGAACTCCACTGTCATACTACCTACTCCGATGGCACCCTCACACCAACTCAGCTTGTCAAAGCAGCTGCCCAAGCTGGTGTGAAAGCCCTCGCGATTACCGATCACGATACGATGTCCGGTTGGGATGAAGCGATGAGTGCGGCTTCATCTTATAATATGGAGATTGTTCCCGGTTTGGAACTCAGCACAGTTCATCGCGATCGATCTCTGCACATTCTGGGATTTTACCCAAATCGAGAATTGCTTTCCCCCGCATTGGCAGAACGCTTAGAAGGACGGAAACGCCGCGCTGCGGAAATGGTAGCCAAGTTAGCCGCACTGGGATATCCGATCGAGATACCGGAAATGGGAGAAGGCATGGCACCGGGACGCCCCCACATTGCTTCTGCACTGGTGCAAGCGGGATACGCCGAGTCATCTGCGGAAGCATTCGATCGCTGGTTGGGGGATAATGGCCCAGCATACGTGCATTACGAAAAATTTTCGATCGAAGATGGCATCTCATTATTACGCAGCTGCGGTGCTGTCCCAGTTTGGGCGCATCCCTACCTATTCCGAGGCGGTGACGTGGAAGAAGTTCTCGCAGAAATGGTAGAAGCGGGATTGATGGGAGTGGAAGTTTATCACCCCAATCACACACCCGCACAGCAGAAGAGAATGTTGGCTTTGTGCGCGGAATATGGTTTACTGGTGACTGGCGGCAGCGATTACCACGGCCCGGGTAACGCCAAAGGTGGAGAAACCACCACCCTGAATCAACTGCGCGTACCCTTGGAATTGCTTTACCCGATCAAAAGTGCAGCCCAAACTCTGCAACTGACCGCCCTCTCCGCATCCTAAATTGGTATCCACCCGATGAGTGGATTTTGGATTTTGGATTTTGGATTTTGGATTTACTCCCCCACTCTTGTTTTTGACTTTTGACTTTTGACTTTTGACTTTTCCTCATGCCTTCCGGTCACGAACTCCGAAAAATACTCGATCGCTCCGGCATCCTGGTACTTCCCGGCGTGTATGATTGTTTGAGCGCCAAACTTGCCGAACAGTTGGGTTTTGAAATTGTTTTCACCAGCGGTTTTGGCATTTCTGCCTCTACACTCGGTCGTCCGGATTACGGCTTTCTCACCGCCACGGAAATGCTTTACAGTGTCGGGAGAATTGCACAATCGATTAACATTCCTTTAGTTGCCGATATCGATACCGGTTATGGCAATCCTTTAAATGTAATTAGAACTGTTACCGACGCGGTAAATTTGGGAGTCGCCGGAGTCATTTTGGAAGACCAAGAATGGCCGAAAAAATGCGGTCACTACCAGGGAAAGCGCGTTATCCCAATGGCGGAACAGGTAGAAAAAATCCGCGCCGCAGTCCACGCCCGCGCTGATAGCGGTTTGGTAATAATAGGAAGAACGGATGCTTTAGCGCCATTGGGATTGGCAGAAGCGATTCGTCGCGGTCGCGCTTATTACGAAGCTGGCGCGGATGTGGTGTTTATTGAAGCACCGCAGTCAGTGGAGGATTTGAAAGCGATCGCATCTGCTTTCCCCGATGTACCATTGTTTGCAAATGCGATCGAAGGCGGTAAAACTCCCTTCCTGACCGGTTCGCAGTTACAAGAATTGGGTTTTAAAATTGTAGTCTTCCCCCTCTCTGGTTTATTTGCCGCAACTCACGCCATCACCGCTTGCTTGCGCCAACTAAAGGAACAGGGAACGACAACAGGTTTTTCTAATTTAGTTTCCTTCCCAGAATTCGAGCAAATTATTGAAGTCCCGAAATATCGCCAGTTGGAACAGGAGTATAGTATTTCACCCTCCCCTAATCCCTAGTGCAAGATGGCAGAAATTTCCCACCAGTCCTAATGGCAGGGGAGCAGGGGGGCAGGGGAGCAGGGGGGCAGGGGAGCGAAAGAATTAATATTTTCCCTTTTCTTTTTGACTTTTGACTTTTGACTTTTGACTTTCCCTAGCCCCTAGCCCTCTCCGTAAAATTGCGGAACTCCAACACTGCGATCGCTGTCATTAAGAATGATTAAAAACAGTTCCCTAAAACGTCATTATGGGAGTTGGCGCAAATATGAAGCGAGATATTCGACTTGCCGCAACTTGGGCGATCGCGGCTTTAGCAATTAGCTTACCATCCAAAGCCCTTGCATTGGAAAATTTTGATGTTGCTTCGGGCAAACAAGCAACCGATCCCAGGGTTGTCCTTAATAATAACATCGACCTCAATCGCGCCAAAAACCTTGCACGTCAAGCAGGTGTATCCGCTAACGGCGGTTTGGGTCGCTATCGTCCCGAAGATGCAATGCACGGCCCAGCTACAGAGGCACCCTTTGTAGATAATGGCAATGGCACTTGGACGTTTACTTTTAAAGGTCGTCGTCCCGATTCCACTGTCTATAGTATCCAAACTGTTGTCACCGTTTCTAAAGATGGCAGGCAGGTAAATGTAGACTACAACGGCCCGATTCGTTAGTAGAACCCCACCCCCAACCCCTCCCCGTTCACGGGGAGGGGAGTAATTTTTGATGGCAATCTTATCTGCGTTTATCTGCGTTCATCTGCCTTCATCTGCGGTTAAATTTTAACTTAAATTATTTCCTACGGAACTAACGCTATCACCGCCGCAGGAGAACCAGAACCATCTTTAAGGCGGAGAAGACCGATAACTAAAATAGTACCAATTGGCGGCAATCGCTCCAAATTAGTTAAATTTTCCAATACAATACCCGATTGTGCCAATACCAAACGGTTAGTAGCAAAGGTGGGATCTTGAGCGCAATCTACGCCGTGAGTATCAATTCCCACACCAGCAATTTGACGTTCTGCAATTAAAAACTGAGTTGTTTCGCTGGCAAAAGCGGGAAAATGCAAGTTACCTTCATTATCTTGATTGAAAAAAGCATTTTTGTCAACCCATTTTTCCTGCCAACCCGTGTACAGCAATACGATACTATTAGCTGGAATTTTACCGTGTGTTTCTTCCCAAATTTTAACATCGTTAATAGTGAGGGTATAATCGAAATTATCGGCAACTTTGTCGCGAATATCGATGACTACAGCAGGTACAATTAGAGATTCGGCGGGATAGCGATCGATCCCCACTCCAGTAGCATGAAAACTATTCGGTGCGTTGATATGAGTCGCGCTGTGTTCCCCAATGGAGAAACGCCGTAAATAATAGCCATGTTTCTCCAATTCAGCGACGATTTCAAATTCAAGAGGTGGGTCTCCCGGCCATTGGGGAATATCGGTATCGATGACGTGACTGAGGTGAATTACTTGCGAGTAAGTAATCGTTTTATGTTCGCTTTTTCTAGTAACTGTCTGAGAACGAGTTAATCTTTCCAGCGTTGCTTCCATGAGTGCGGTAGTTTGACCGGAAACGGTGAAAACTAGAGCTTCTCGATAAACGCGCTGTGCGGCATGGTTGCTGTAATTTGCTGCCCCGCTGGAAACGGTAATGGCGGCGTGGGCAATGCGGACTGCGAGTTCGATCGCCCAACTTCTTAAATGTAGTTTTTCTGATAGTTCAATGTTTGTTTTTTGTTGAGCTTCTCTAATTGCAGTTCGACATTGTGCGAGTTCGTTATTGAGAGACACAAATGCTTTATTTATAAAAGTAAGCGATTTATTTATAGCGGCTGATTCGATAATATCGAGTCCCGCACTAGCGCAACCGAGTACCAAACCAGTCGCACGCAAAACATTCTTTCGATCGTTTTCGTGTATCCAATTTTGTGGTTTAATAGAAAGTATGCGATCGTCCGGCAAAAACCAATCTTTGATAGTTGCAGTCACCGTGTTGGTTGATGTCATTGCTGCCAGTTGCATCGGTTCGCTAAAATTAATGTGACCGCCCAAACTTTGCTTTGTTTCCCCAAAAGGAAGCATACCAAAAACTGCTCTACCATCCGATAAACTAGCCGCAACAATAAAATATTGAAATATCCTCCATCCTGTCACCCAAGGAACTTGTCCTTCTAATA
The DNA here is from genome assembly GCF_041929145.1 of Aerosakkonema sp. BLCC-F183. Taxonomy (NCBI): domain Bacteria; kingdom Bacillati; phylum Cyanobacteriota; class Cyanophyceae; order Aerosakkonematales; family Aerosakkonemataceae; genus Aerosakkonema; species Aerosakkonema sp. BLCC-F183. Next base: position 111,594 of record NZ_JBHFNU010000024.1, read on the forward strand.
AATAACCGCCATCTACAGGGGTAGCTGAAATTAGCGGGTCACCTGACCGTCGCAGTTGCGAAAAACCCACACCTACCAAAACCTCGCCGCTACTCATACGGGGAAGATATTCTTGTTTGAGAGATGTGTTTTTACTGTCAAAAAGCATTGCCGCAGCGCTTTGGTGTTGAGTTTGCAAGAAAGCTAAAGCGCCGGAATATTTAGCGACCAATTCTTGAAAAGATTGAAAGGTATCTTCGCTGACACCTTTTCCGCCCCATTCGGTCGGAATTCTCAGCGCCAGGACACCCAATTCGCCCAAACTTTTGAGTGCATGAAACAGAGTGTCTGGGTTAGTATCTATATTGTGAGCGATCGCGGCTACCGATGTCCGCAGATAAGACTCGGTGATGTCGAGCAAGTGTGGCATAAATATGGTATTTGTGTGCTACCCTTCGAGAATATTATGGATCGATCGCACATCGTTTAAAACTTGGCAACCAAACCATGCGAAAAATACGTTTGTACATTGCCTCCAGTCTTGACGGCTACATTGCGAGAACATCCGGCGATGTCGATTGGTTATTCACCGACGCCGACTACGGTTACACCGAATTCTTCGCCCAAGTTGACACAATACTCATGGGCAATAAAACATATCAGCAAGTTCTTGGTTTTGGGGAATATCCATACAAAGGTAAACAAGTGTTTGTTTTCTCCAATACTTTGCCAGGTCAAAAAGATAATAATAACGTAGAATTTGTCGGCGGCGATTTGAATGAGTTCGTCAACAATCTGCGTCAATCTCCCGGTGGCGATATTTGGTTAGTTGGGGGAGGAGAGATAATTGATTATTTTTTCAAACACAGTTTGATTGATGAACTAATCCTTTCAATTCACCCAATTATTCTAGGCGATGGTATCCCGCTAATTGGAAAAGATGCAAGTTTACAAACCTCACTTAAATTGAAAGATGTGAAAACTTATGATTCCGGATTGTTGCAAGTTTCTTACGATTTATAAAAAATTGCTTAGGTACGTTGTTGCGCTTTAGCGCTAAAGACCAGGGTCAGAAACCGGGTTTCTTGCAACTGCCCTTCGCTGAAAGCCTAGATTTTCTGTTGAGAAACCCGGTTTCTTCAGCCTTGTTGGGTAATGCCCACCATCTCCTCAAAAAAGCAAACCAACCTGTAAATGTTAACTTTTTTTACCATTACTTTTAAGAGCCAATGCCACACATTAACCTAGTGTATGCCGCCCTTAATCTAGCCAATATATGAACCCTTTTCTTAGCAATATTCGTCTCAAATGGTTCCTTGCCACTAGAGCTTTAGACTACAGCGCCGACTTTGTGAAAATTTTGTATCAAATCTATCTAAATCATAACAAAATCATCCATTTCCGTAATGGATACCCGGTTTACTCCCTATCCACTCCCGCTTTATTCAGCAAACCAGCCTCTAACTTCATCGCTCGCGCCCTATATCGCACCATTCAAAATAAAAATTTGCCCAACTTGATGAGTTTTGCCGTCAATGATATCTGCAATGCTACTTGCGAGCATTGCAGCTTTTTTAATGCCGTTGAAGAAAAAAGTATAAATATTCTCACATTACGGCAAGCCCAAAAACTCATCAAAGACGCGCAAGAATTAGGAGTATCTGTAATTAACTTTGTCGGTGGGGAACCTCTGTTGCACAAAGAATTACCGGAAATTATCAAGGCAGTTAACAAAGATTTTTCCACCACTATTTTATTTACAAACGGCTGGCATTTAGAGCAGCGTGCAGCAGAATTAAAGAAGGCGGGTTTGGACAGCATTTATATTAGTATTGATGCGGCGACTCCGGAAAAACACGATCGATTTCGCAAGCAACCGGGTTTGTTCGATCGAGCAATGCGAGGTATCCAAACAGCGAAAAAGTTAGGTTTTTCTGTGGGAATCTCTACAACGATGACGCCCGAATCTTACCGGGATGGAGAATTAGACAGAATTGTTAAATTGGGGAAAAAGATAGGCATCCATGAAGTCCTGGTTTTCGACGCATTGCCAACTGGAAGATATAAAGAACGACAAGACTTAGTTGATAACAACGATTGGATAGAAGAGATGATTCAGTCAGCTAGAAAATATAACCAAAATCCCAATTATCCGGGAGTAGTTTTCTTTGCTTATTTCACCAGTCATCGCAGCGTCGGTTGTTCCTGCGGTACGAGCTATTTTTACGTTTCGCCTTACGGTGATATTATGTCCTGCGATTTCAATCATGCCAAGTTTGGCAACATCCTAGAAGAACCCCTTTGGAAAATTTGGGACAGATTGACAACTCTACCAGAATTTTGTCAGGCAAAGTGGGGTGGATGCAAAATCAAAGATTCTGAATTTCGGCAAAAAGAAACTGTCTCAGGCGGGAACCTCAATATTCACATTTAGTAATTCACGATTACCCTATGATTTCACACCTCTATCTCAATCCCATTCTGGCAAACTGCAACTTCGATAAAAGTCCAACTCTACCTATCGTGGGATTTGAAATCTTTATTTTTGCAGGAGTTGCTGCCGCTTTCATTATCCTCTCTAAAATCACAGATAAACTGCCCCTACGCTTTCTGATAATGAGCGCGGGAGTGATGATGTTTGAGTTGTTTACCGCTCCCATGTGGCATAACTATAGAATGGGTTGGTGGGCGTATGTTTATCACGATGTTAGTTGGATATTAACTATAGGTTGGTCAGCGTTAATTTTGGGAGTTGTCTTACTGGTAGATAAGCTTTTACCAGATTGGAAAGAGTGGAAAAAATTTGTAATCTATCTAATTATATTGACACTGGCAGTCATAGTTTTGGAAACGATCGTTGTCAATATAGGACTTCGCAGTTATGCTCCGGAAGTTATCGACGCAACTTCAGGTATTTGGGTGGCGGGAGTACCGCTGGAAATCCTATATTATGTGCCCGTGTTTATGGCATTAGTCATTTGCTTTTACAAGTATTGGAGTTTTGTAATAGACGATATTCCCCTCATACCTGTAAAGCGCAGAAAATGGGTACGCAGCTTTTTCCTCGCTTGCATGGGAATCTTCTTATTTGAAGTAATGATTGAGCCAATGGTGAGCAATGAAAAATTTCCCAAGTGGTCGTACATTTTTCACGATATTAGCTTTATCCAAACAGGGATGTGGATTCTCATTGTCGGGTTTGCTGCGGCTGTTATAGGTAAGTTTTTTCTGCATTATCCGACTCCGCAAAGATTTGTCATTGCTGTAATAATTACGACGGCTATAGCTTGGCCGATCGAATCTTGGTTGATGCAAAATAACTACCGAGTTTACAATCACAGCACAGTGGAAACTTGGCTCGGTTATAAAACACCTATCCTTAATACACCAGTAGAATTAGCTTTTGCTATACCCATTTACATGACATTAATTATTGTGTTCATTCGCTACTGGGAAACGATAATTGACAATAGATTGTAATCGGAAATTTTGAGGTAAATTGCAAATGTTACGACAACGAATGAGTGAAAATGAAAAATTAACTTTTCATTTGTTAAGTGTTTTTGTGGGAGCGATCGTCATCTTTGTTGTCTTAGTCGCCACTACGGGTAGCGTACAAAATGCGGTCACAAGTTTAATGTTTTTAGCAATCTGTACGTTGGGAATTGGAATTGCTTTTCTTGGTGCGATCGCTTGGTTGATAGGTCTGGCGATAGTAGCGCCTATTTGGGGCATCATTTGGGGAGGAATTTTACTATATAAATATCGTAATTCAGGTGAGGGGGAAACCAGTGCCGATCGCCCACCGCAAGAAAGTACATCGATCGCGCCTAATCCGACAGTACCGCGCCAAGAAAGTATACCGCTCACTTCTCAACAAATGGCTTTAGTTAAATATATGAAACAAGGCAAAGATAAATATGGTTGGAGCGATACTCAAATTGCTAACAGACTCAGGTTTGAAGGTTGGAAAAATGAAGAAATTGAGGAAGCTTTAGGGATTTTTAATAATACAATAAGCTAGACCTATGCAGCAGCAAACAATCTTTAATCGCTGGTGGATATATCAGCGAGAACGCTTCCCAATTGTAGCTCATGGCGTACTAATTGCAATTTTCAGCGGTGCTGCGGTTAGCTATTCTGTTCTGCTGCGCGGGGGCACAAAAATACCGAATTTCAGTACAATAATAGTTGCCTTTATCAGCATTTTTCTCTTCTTTTTACAACTGCGAATTGCCGATGAATTTAAAGATTTTGATGACGATTTGCGATACCGTCCTTACCGTCCCGTCCCCAGAGGTTTGGTGAGTTTGCGCGAGTTAGGTTGGCTGGGTGTTGCTACTGGCATAATTCAGCTAAGTTTGGCTGTTTGGTTAACACCAACTTTGGCGTTATTGCTGGGTTTGGTGTGGCTTTACTTTGGGTTGATGTGCAAAGAATTTTTTGTGCATAATTGGCTAAAAGCTCACCCTTTGGCTTATATGTGCAGCCACATGGTAATCGTACCCCTGATTAATTTGTATGCAACAGCTTGCGATTGGTTAGTGGCGCAGGCGTCCCCGCCTGCGAGTATTGTTTGGGCGTCCGCGCCTGCGGGTATTGTTTGGGCGTCATCGCCTGCGGGTATTTTCTGGTTTTTGGTGGCTAGCTTTTTCAACGGGATGGTAATTGAAATCGGACGCAAGATTCGATCGCCCAAAGATGAAGAGTTCGGCGTCGAGACTTACAGCGCTGTTTGGGGACGGAAAAAAGCTGTGTTTGCTTGGCTTGGCGCGATCGCATTGACGGCGATCGCATCCTTTATATCCGCCTCCCAAATCGACTTTGCAACACCTGTCGGTTGCTTGCTGGCGATATTACTAATTGTTGCGATCGCAGTGGCATGGCTTTTTCTGCGTCAACCCATTACTAAATGGGCTAAACTAATAGAAAAAACCTCTAGTCTCTGGACATTGCTTGTATATTTAAGTTTAGGTATTGTACCGCTGACATTGCGGTTGTTACATTACTTCCCTTATTGATGAAGCTAGTGCTTAAGTGACATTATGCAAATTATAAGTCGGGAATACAGATGGACAGTTCGGGATTTATGCAAAGATATTATGATTGAATTTTCTCTAAAATTCAGTGTGGTATTGATAGTTCTGGCAATATTCATAAGGTTGTCCGGATTACCTTTAAGGGTGATGCTGTCTTTCCTAGTGCCTATTTTAATTTTAATTGTCTTGTTCGTAAGCCTAGTACTAACCTCCTTGATTGTACAGGAGAACAACAGGGCGTACAAAGCTCGTCAATTTGAGATAAGTGATGAAAAGATAAAAATATATTTTTTAGACAGTAGTATAATAGAAATAAATCTGGAAAATATTCAGAGGGTTGTGAAAAGACGTACTTATTATTTCATTGTTTCGCAAAAGCAATTTTACTACTTACCATCGCAAGCTTTCCCATCTCAAGAGGACATCTACAACTTTAATTCATTACTGAAGAACAAAAAAATTAATCTCACATGGAAATTATAATCAATTTGGAAAGATTGGCACTAAAGAGTTTAAAAACTTATTATGAAAACTTGGATGTAGCGGGAAAGGAAGAAGCGGCGTCTGTACTGGGAGGGAAGGCGAAAGCGATCGCGCAATTGCAACAAGCAGGTTTCCTCGTCCCCAAAGGCTTCGTCCTCTCTCCCGCAGCTTTTGAAATCAGTCTTAATTTTGTAGAGAGACTTTATGAAAATTCTTTATTTGTAGAGACGTTTCAGGAAACATCTCTACAACAAGATGAAGTTAAAATTCACAGATTGCTGACCAACATCCAACTACACAAAACAGTCAAATTAGAATTACTCTACAGCCTGCATCGACTTTGCCCGAATGGGGAATTAGTAGCAGTGCGATCGTCTGCAATTGCAGAAGATAATGTGCAACATTCTTTCGCCGGACAACTCGATAGTTTTTTGAACGTACCGCTAGAAGAAGTAGCAGAAAAAGTAATAGCAGTTTGGCGATCGAATTTTAGCGATCGCGTCTTGAATTACCGTCGAGAACTTGGCTTGTCTGCAATGCCAAAACCTCCCGCCGTGCTAATTCAACGCATGGTTAATGCCACAGTATCGGGAGTTGCTTTTGCAGCAGATCCGGTAACGGGAAGACGCAGTGTAGCAGTAATTGGTGCAGTTGACGGTTTGGGTAATTCTTTAGTATCGGGAGAAACCGAAGGCGATACCTATCATGTCGATCGCCAAAAAAACATCATTCAACGTCAAATCATTGGCGAACAACCTATCCTTAATGACGAACAAATCCTCGCAGTTGCAAAGCTAGTACGTGAGGTAAGCAATTACTGCGATCGACCTCAAGATATTGAGTGGGCAATTGAAGATGGACAAATTTATTTATTGCAATCTCGTCCCATCACCGCGCTAGCACAAATCTCCGATCCTGATGGCATTTTCCATATTTGGGATAACAGCAACATCGCTGAAAGTTATAGCGGCGTCACCACACCTCTAACCTTTTCCTTTGCGCGTCGCGCTTATGAAGAAGTGTACCGCCAATTCTGCCGTTTCATGGGAGTACCGCTAGCTACAATTAACCGACACAACGACACATTTAGCCGCATGATTGGGCTAATTCAAGGCAGAGTTTATTATAACTTGCTGAGTTGGTATCGAGTTTTAGCTTTATTGCCCGGTTTTACAGTAAATCGCCGCTTCATGGAACAAATGATGGGAGTGCGGGAATCTTTGCCAGAAAGTATTATAACTAAGTTGCAAAGTGCTAGCTGGCAAGATCGTTTGCAAGATATTTGGCGATTGGTTAAAACAGTTGTAGGTTTAGCCACAAATTATTTCCTTCTCCCCCGTCGCATTCGGCAATTTTATCAGCGATTAGATAAAGCTTTGCAGGCGTCGCAATTAAATTTAGAAGATTTGCGCCCTGATGAATTGGCAGCTTATTATCGCAAAATTGAAAGTCAATTACTGACTCGTTGGGATGCACCCTTAATTAACGATTTCTTCGCGATGATTTTCTACGGTGTTTTGCGACGCTTAACCGAAAAATGGTGCAACGATGAATCGAAAACGCTACAAAACGATTTGATAGGCGGCGAAGGCAATATTATTAGTGCAGAACCTGCCAAAAGAATGCGAGAAATGGCTAATTTGGTGACTGTGAATCGTGAATTTGCCAAACTGTTGTGTGATGGTTCTTTAACTGCGATTCGGCAAGCTATGGAACAATTACCCCAGTTTAAATTATTGTATCAGCAATATTTGGATAAATTTGGCGATCGCTGTTTGGAAGAACTGAAATTAGAAAGTCCCACACTCCACGATAATCCACTTCCTTTATTGCGTGCGATCGGTCAATTATCCCTCTCCCCTTCCCCCTCTCTCCCCGTCTCCGCCTCTTCTCGAAAAACAGCAGAATTACGAGTTAGGAGAGCGTTGAGGGGCAATCCGTTGCGGCGATTCGTGTTTAATTGGGTGCTGAAAAATGCTCGGTGTCGGGTGCGCGATCGCGAAAATTTGCGCTTTGAACGTACCCGGGTTTTTGGTCGCGCACGGCGAGTTTTTGTAGAATTAGGAAAGCGTTTTTATGCCCTCGATTTGCTGAACTCTTCCCGCGATATTTTCTATTTAGAAGTAAACGAAATTTTGGGTTTTATTGAAGGTACAGCTACCTGCACAGATTTGAAAGGATTGGTAGCTGTGCGTCAAGCAGAATTTGCCAAATATAAGGATATGCCATCACCGGGCGATCGCTTTGAAACGCGAGGTATAGTTTATCGAGGATTGGGCACCCCACCCCAACCCTCCCCGCCAGCAGGGAGGGAGAAGGAGGGAGTTTCCCAGTGTTATTTGCAAGGTATTGGATGTTCTCCGGGAGTCGTGCGCGGTGCTGTGCGCGTGATTAAAGATCCAAAACAAATTGTCGGAAATGATAACAGCGTACCCCTACAACCCGGTACAATTATTGTTGCCGATCGCACCGATCCGGGTTGGATTTTGCTATTTCCCGCCGCTGCTGGTTTGCTAGTAGAAAAAGGCAGTTTGTTATCTCATGCTGCCATTGTTGCACGGGAGTTGGGAATACCTGCGATCGTCTCTCTCCCCGGCGTCACCCAATGGTTAAAAGACGGTGACTTGGTGGAACTTAACGGCAGCACTGGCAAAGTTTCCAAGATTAACTAATTCTTATTAGTAGGATTAAAACCAGTTTGGATAATTTACAATGACCGAACAAAAATCTGATGATAAAGAACTGTTAGAAATTCTGGAAATGGTTAAAGCTTTTGAACAAAAAGCTAGAGAAATGTGTGAGATATCAACGGCTAATACAAAAAAGTGGCGACTGAGGGCGGAAGCTAAACCGGAGGCTTTACAGAAGCAGGAAGTTTGAGTAGTTTGGAAAAGAGCAATCGCACTTATGGTATGCTAAGAAGTGCGATCGCAACTCCGTGTAGACAAGAGTTTTTGTAACTGCGACTTCCGCCGCCAAACTTTTTCTCATCACTTCTAAAAACAAAAAAATATAGCCCCATTGTAGAGGCCATTTTCTATTCCCACCAATTCAGCAACCCCTAGTAAAATAAATCTCACCTCACGCGCTCACAAAGTCGTCTATAATCTCCTGCGCTATGTCTTCTGGAATGTCCAAAGCTTCTTGAAGCTTATTGATAAAGCTTTCTTCTTCTTCCGGCAGATTTTCTTCTGCTAAAACCACCGCAACCGCTCCCTCAAAAGCTATTTCTAGCAGATCGTCGGAAATAGAATTGATAGCTGTGTTAAACAAAACTCCGCTACCTTCTTCACTGTAAATATCGGTTATTTTATCTAACGTTTCTTGGATTTCTTCTGGTGAATAATTATCGAACACTCCCGTGTCCGATAGTATATCATTTAAATATTCCATTTCTTCGTCATTGATTTCCTTGCCTGCAAACATCGCCGCAAAGATTATGGCTGCTACCGCTTCTTCAGGATTCAGTTTCTGTTCGCTTTGAACTTCAGAGGAAAACATTTCGTCATATTTACTCATTTTGCTGGGCTCCTTTATTTATGGACTCGTCATTTATATCAGTAATGGCGAGATTTTCTGCATCGCCATTAACAAATTTTTACCTATGTTGAGAAAAAGATAAATTTTTCCTTTGCAATCCCATACTTTCATCATCGAAAGAGCCCTGGCGTGGGGGAGTGGGGGACTGGGAGAGTGGGAGAGTGGGGGACTGGGAGAGAAAATGTTCGTGATTTATATCTTGCAGCATTTCAACAAGACCTGAGAAACTGGGTTTGTTAAGGAAATATCGAAACTCTTGGCTTAAATTTGCCATAAACCGGGTTTATCGCCCTAAATAGAGATGGCGAAATAAGCAATGCTTGTTCAGATTGCACAGGCATATATCGCCTATTCACCAATCAATTTTATAAAAGCTTGATGGTGGCGCATTGAATCGAAGCTGGTATCTTTTTTGGCAGTTTCTTTAAATTTATCAGCATCTAGTTTAGCTGCCATTTGTAAGTTTTCCATAGCTAAATCGACCTTGCCTAATTCGGCGTAAGCGCAAGCTTTGTTATACCAAGCAAAAAAGTGTTTGGGATTGATTTTAATGGCTTTTTCACCAGAAGCGATCGCATCATCATATCGCTTCAAATAACCTAGCGCCGCACTTCTGTCAGTCCAAATATTCGCATCATCAGGTTGGATTTCAATTGCCTTATCGTAAGCAGCAATAGCTTCTTCATATCGTTGAAAATCAGCTAGGGCTAATCCGAATTTGTACCAAGCTAAATGGAAATCGGGTTTGATTTCCACCGCCTTTTCATAAGAAGCGATCGCATCCTCGCGTCGCTGCAAAATTTCTAGCGCAATACCTCGATCGTACCAAGCTTCCCAATACTCAGGTTTGATTTCTACCGCCTTATCGTAAGCAGCGATCGCATCTTCATACCGCTGTAATTGCAATAACGCATAACCGCGCATATACCAAGCTTCCGGGAAATCAGACTTGACTCGAATTGCTTGGTCAAAAGCTGCGATCGCCTCTTCATATTTTCGCCCTCTGAGCTTACCATTTCCCCGGTCATACCACTTCTCGTGCGGTTTTCTCGTCAACTGGCGTACTGCGATCGCAATCACAATAGCCACTACTAGCAAAACCTTCGCCCATTCGTTGAATAAACGGTATCCCATCCCTACCATTGGCGATGGAATTCCAACCATTTCGCTAATGGAAAAAGCACCTTCTCCCAACAGCCGATTGAACGGTTCTACAAACCAAAGCAGCGCAAAGAGGACAAAGATTCCGTATTGACCGAACTTTCGCGATCGCTCTTGAATTTCTGGAGGCAACCACGGGTCAATAATACCATAACCATCAAGACCTGGAATCGGCAGCAAATTGAGGATAACCACATATATTTCTAGGTAAGTTAGAAATGCCAAAGCCGGCCAGATCCACCTATATTCAGCTAATGGCAATGACGAACCAAACCGAAAAGTTATTGTCAATAAAACCGCCACCAGAATACTTGCGATCGGCCCTGCTGCCGAAACCGCACTTTTCCACAAGCGACTGCGTAGTCTTCGGTGGTCGATATAAACAGCCGCACCCGGTAGCGGAATCCCACCTAACAGCAGAAAAATCAGCGGCAATACCAAACTCAAATTAAAATCCGTATACTTGAGCGGATTTAAAGTAAGATATCCCTTGTCTTTCACGGAAGTATCGCCACCCCAATAAGCAACGATCGCATGACCGAATTCGTGCAGACAAACCGACAAAAGCCACCCAACACAAACAAAAACTGCAACTTGGAGCATTAGTTTCTACCTTTTGAGGAGATATTAATATTAAGAATTAGGCAAATAGTTCGCTATTTTTTTAAACCGCAGATGAATGCAGATGAACGCGGATGAACGCAGATAATTATCATATTCATCTGTGTTCATTTGCGATTTAAATTTACTAAACCAAACAACGTTCGATCGTCGCTACAACCGACTCGGCCAGCGCAGTCAAATCGTAACCGCCTTCCAAACCAAACAAAATTTTCCGAGTTATCTGCAAACAATAATCCGTAAACAACCCAAAATCTTGCGGTAGCAATTCAATACTCGCCAACGGATCGGCAGCATTGGCATCATATCCCGCGCTAACAATTAACAAATCCGGTTTAAATCTCGATAAAAACGGTATCACTTGCGATTCAAATTCTATGCGATACTCAGCCACAGTGCTACCCGGTAGCATCGGAATATTCAGCACATTTTTGTACTCTCCTCTTTCCTCAGCAAATCCCGTTCCCGGATAGCAAGGAGACTGATGCAAAGAACAATATGCTAAGCGCGGATGAGTTTCGACAATATTTTGCGTACCGTTACCGTGATGCACATCCCAATCTAAGATCGCAACGCGCTTAATTCCCGGTTGTTCCAAAGCGTAGTAAGCTGCGATCGCCGCATTGGAAAATAAACAAAACCCCATACCGCGATCGCGTTCCGCGTGATGTCCGGGGGGACGCGCCAGCACAAAAGCTGGATTTGCGGTCGCCAGAGTGCGATCGACCCCATCCAACCAAGCATTCACCGCCAGCAAAGCAATATCGTAACTGTTCTTAGAAACCAGCGTATCTGCATCCAGTCGTCCGCCACCATTTTTAGCGATCAGCTGCACCCTCTCAATGTGTTCTTGCGAGTGAACCTTTTCCAGGATAGGCATCGCAGACCTTTTTGCTAGAGGCGTCGGCAACAGCCACTCCAGCCGATCGGCATAACTTGCCGCCTTCAAAGCATTGACAATCGCACTCAAGCGTTGCGGACGTTCTGGGTGATACGCGCCAGTTTCGTGCAACAAAAACTCATCAGAGTAAATTACGGGTAGCATAGTCCGAACCGGATACAGAAAAACTTAGGCATTCGAGCATTTTTCCAAAATAGCAATATGGGAGAGGGAGAGGGAAGAGGGGCAGGGGGGCAGGGGGTAGCAGACCCGGATTTGCGATCGGCTGCACCGAAATCATCGAAAATCATGGGTAGAAACCCCGTCGTAGAACGACGGCTTTACTTTTGAGTTAATTCGCTATATATTAAACGTATAGCGAAATTAACCAAGTATGTACGCCACTCAGAAAAACCAACTCAGAAGACTTAGCAAGCAGGAGTTTAATGCTCTTTTTGCTTTGTGTCGCCTGAGCAAGAATCTTTTTAACGTGGCACTGTACGAATGTAGGCAGTATTACTTCAAAGAAAGACAAAGACTGACCTACGAATCTAACTATCACATTTGTAAGTCCAATGAGAATTATCGGTTGCTGAATACCGATATAGCTCAACAGACAATAAAAGTGGTAGATAGAAGTATGAGAGCTTTCTTGGGATTGCTTAAGGCAATTAGTATAGGAAGATGCGACCAAAAACCCCAACTTCCTAAATACTTACCAAAAGATGGATATTTCCCCTTGATTATTCCGAGAATTAAGCTCAAGAATGGAGTGTTTAACATTCCTATGTCGCCAGAGTTTAAAAAGGAATACGGTGAGGTTAAACTCCAACTTCCCGAAAGGCTGAAAGACAAAAACATTAAGGAGGTCAGAATACATCCAAAATATTCGGCTCGATGGTTTGAAATCGAGTATGTCTACGAGGATGAAAAAATCGAAACATTGGTTGATGCCGAAAAAGCGATGGCTATTGATTTAGGAGTTGATAATCTGGCAGCTTGTTTTGACACTGAAGGGCATCAATTTTTGATTGATGGCAAAAGACTTAAAAGCATTAATCAGTGGTACAACAAACGCAATGCTCAACTTCAATCGAAGAAAGAC